>JAYEHY010000019.1:38966-42207 GCA_034659695.1 Campylobacterota bacterium
TAAGGTTTTGAACTGGTTCAGATACACTGTTTGCATTAACAGTACCAATATTTGCATATTGTCCTACTGTTGCAGTTCCTGTTGCAGTACATGTCATTGTGCCACCATCTGCAGCAAGTGTTGTTTGAGGACAGTTAACTGTAACACCCTGATCGTCAGTTACATTTACATCAGTTACATCAACATCATCAAAATTAGTTACTACATAGGTCCAATTTACTGCATTACCTACAGGTATATATGGTCCAGTAGGTGTATCAGCATCTTCACCATTGGTGAATTTTTCTATATTAATTCCTGGGTGAGGTGCAATGTTGTCTATCTAAATATAGCAGTTTCTCCTACATCTACTGAAAAATCATAACATCTGTCTATATGATCTCCCTGTAGTATTGTAGTAGGTACAACAGTGATTCCATTAAGTGTCCAGTTTATATCCCATCCAATATGTAAATCAACTTCACATAGTGTATAGGTTCTACCAGGAACTAGTCTGGCATCTTCAAAATAAGATTAGTACCATCACCGCTTGTATTACGTTCCATAATACCTTCTGTACCTTCTATGGTAAATGTCCAAATCTCACTAGGTTCACTACCATCTTCAAGTTTAGTTACATCTATTCTACCACGTTCTTGGTTTGTAAAGGTACACTCTACCGTTTCACCCGCTTCAAGTTCTATATCTGCTTTTCGAAGAGGAGTATCTGTAGTTGTATTCTCAGTATCTGTACAGGTTAAATTGATTAAATCAAAATCTGGTGTTGGATCATCTTCTGTTACCGTATATGTTCCTGGTCTTAGATTTGAATACGTTTTACTCTCTGAATCATTTAATGCTAAAGGGTCTGAAATATTGATATCTTGAGTAAATGTAAAAGGATTAAGCGAGCTTCCTTCAACTACTTTATTAATGATAATTTTACTATATTCAGCATTGGCATAGATACATTCATAATCTGAACGGTTACCATCTACGTCAGGATCATAGCTAAAGGTACACTCTGCAGTTTTACTCGTTTCATACCAGTTATTTTGCATGGTCTCCTCAATTTTATAGGTACCTACATGTAAGTTATCACTATCTATAAGTGTAAGCCATCCTCCACCTACAGTAGTACCTCTTGCTAATTCTGTCCATGTAATTGGCACTCCTGGATTTTGCTTATAAATTATCATTTCCCAACCAGCCTCAGATCCTTGAGGGAATGTCACTTTTCTTACTTTTACAGCGGGACGGTCTGCTATAATGTTGCTAAATTCAACAGATCCTGAACAAATTGGAAGGTTTAGGTCAATAATTCTTGTACTATTTCCTTCAGCTTCATATCCAAATTTTGCATTCTCTTGTACATTATAAAACATAGGGTCTAAACCTGAAATGGTAATAGAGCTACTAGGATTTGCATCATTTACTTCAAGTGTATAGGTTTGATTGAATCCAATAGGATTACGAACTGTAAAGTTGAAATCTAGGGTTTCTCCATCAGGGATATCTGCTTCATCCATAATTTTTGTAATTGTTAAGCTTACTGATGCAGAAGAGGTAATTTCAATATTGTGTGTACCACTGAATGCACCTGCACCATCAGACCCTTTTAAAGAAGCTTCATCACTTAATGTACCTGTAGTAGCAGTTGCTCTTTGTGAGTATACTTTTTTCAAGAATGTCACACTTCCTGTATCTGTTTGTACACTTGATGTCCAGTTAACATCACCGTCTGTTTTGGTTCCTGCTGTGTAGTTATCAAAAGAACCTGTAGCATTGATAAAAGATTCTACAGAGTAGTTAAAATTATTTTCTGTAATCCACTCATGATCTTTAATGGTTGCATTTTCATCTAAGTTTTCTCCTATACCCTGTACAAATGCAGTAGCATTAGCCTCTAGTTTGGGAATAGATACATTAGAATCCAAGTCAATAAATGTTGCTACAGCATTGTCATATAGTCCAATAGCATCTGATGCATCAATTTCAAAAGTATTTGCACATACAACAGCATTACCTAAACCTGCTTGTAGCGTAAACATATCACAATTGTAAGTAGCAAGTTGTGTTGTACTGTTGTAAAGTGTATCTACGACTGAAATATTTAAATCACGACGTGTATGATTGGTTGCTTGAATAATTGTTGCAACATTTACCTTACCTTGTGGAGTTAAATCGCCTTTTATCCAACTTACTGTGATATTGACATCTTTTTCTAGTAATGATGTATCATCTGTACAAGTCTCTTCAAAAGTAACTTTTGAAGGATTTGAAGATTTAACAACTGTCCAATTTCGACTACCACCTTGTACTGCTGTCATTACCTTACCAAATGATGTACTCGCTATATCTGGTAACGGTAGAGTTTGATCACCTACATGAGCAGATGCTGATGTTAAACGACTCTGAAGAGAAGAGCCTGGGTATTTGTGTGACCCAATAGCAAGTCGCATATTGTAAATAGCAACACATTTTAAATCATCAGGAAAATCTGTAACATTCACCTCTCTAAAAATTTCATGCCAGTCACCAGCAAGTGAGTAGTAGATATTTTGCACTGATAGACTACCAACAGATTTACATCTATCAACTTGAGTGCTGTCTCCACCATTAAGTGATAATGTTGCATTCACATCTAGTGTAAGTTCTGTAATATGATCCCAGCCTTGTACTGTAGGATCATTACTATTTTTATAGTCTCCACCAACATTAAATGTAAAACTTTTAGCACTTCCAGAAGTGTTAGAGAAAACAATATGGTGTGGTACCATATCTAGCTCTGCCCAATGCTTTAAGTTTCCATCAGTATAAAAAGCATCATCACAAAAATACATCATTGTAGTATCTCCGCTACTTACAGATGTCACCATTTGACCTGAATAACCATTATTTAAATCTGCTTTACACCCATTCAAATCAAGTTTAAATGTCCCTGCCTCTATAGTTGTGATACTAAAGAGAAGAAATAACGTACCAATAATAATACGCATAAGCTCCCTCTGAACCTTTCCCAATTTATCAAATAATCTCATAATAAGTCTCTCCTTCTAATTAGATAATATGCTTAAACAAAACATTAAAATAATAGTTACTAAAATTACTTTAATAAGTTTTATCTCATCTTTATGCCTAACCAAATAAAATTATAAATCTGGCTACTATACTTATTATTACAAAATTTAGTTGAAGAATATATTATTTGAGAGATTATGAGTGCATTGTAAAGATAATTTTTTAAACAGTAAACAGTAAA
>JAYEHY010000019.1:42307-56638 GCA_034659695.1 Campylobacterota bacterium
TGCCTAACCAAATAAAATTATAAATCTGGCTACTATACTTATTATTACAAAATTTAGTTGAAGAATATATTATTTGAGAGATTATGAGTGCATTGTAAAGATAATTTTTTAAACAGTAAACAGTAAATAGTAAGATTTTGAAGTGTAGATTATGAAGAGTGTAGTAGAGACTAAAGCCTCTACTACTCCTTAAAAATAGCAGATCCTACCCTTACTAAATTAGAGCCACATTTTATAGCTAATTCATAATCTGAACTCATACCCATAGAGCAGATGGTAGCTCCCTCTTTTTCAAGCTTTTCATAAATATTCTGTGTGGTTTCAAAACTATGTTGTATGATTTTTTTCTCTTGAGTATGGGCACCTATAGTCATAAGACCCTTAAGGTTTATTTGTGGGCAACTCTCTTTTATCTCTTGATAAATATCTAAGGCTTCTTCTGCACTTACTCCAGACTTAGAGGCTTCATTGGCTGAGTTTACTTGTAAGAGGCAGTGCATGTTTTGCTCTTTGGAAAGAAGCTTTTTATTAAGCTCTTTGGCTAGCTCTATGCTGTCTAGTGAGTGCATGAGTGTAGGGCGTAAATCTATGAGGTTGTTAATCTTATTTTTTTGTAGTGAACCTATCATATGCCATTGTAGTGGCAACTCATCTAATGTTGTTGAACGCTCTTTAAGTTGTTGAATCTGGTTTTCTCCAAATGCTCTTTGCCCTAGCATATACAGTGTATCGATGTTCTCTACAGCCGTGTATTTTCCTACGGCTACTAGTTGTACTATGTGGTGTTCACTTACTGAAACACGTGCTTCTTCAATCTTCCAGATAACTTCATCTAGGTTTGCTCTTAATTGTTCTTTATCTAATATCATATTTTTTCCTTTTATCCCCAAAGTCTATTTACATCATTATATAGTCCTAACATCATCAAAGAGATGAGCATTGCCCAACCCACTAAGGTGATGTAATACATGGCACTCTCACTAGGTGCTTTTCCTCGTAGCATTTCATAAAGGTTAAACATTATATGTCCACCATCAAGTGCAGGTATAGGCATAAGGTTAAGTACACCTAAGTTGACTGAAATGAGTGCAGTAAAGAAAAAGAGTGAAAGTAAACCTGCTGAACTCGCTTGTGCTGTAACATCTACTATGGTGATAATACCACCAAGTTTGTCTGTACTTACCACACCCGTAATAAGTTTTTGTACACTTTGAAAAATAAGAAGACTGGCTTTTTTTGTCTCATCCCACGCATAAGTTAGTCCATCATTAAAACCATAATAAACAGTAGTTACCTTCTCTGCCATAGGACTTACACCAATAATGCGACGGGTAATCTTTTCACCAAAGATATTTTTATCTTCGATTATTTTAGGCTTTAGTTGTAATGTAATAAGTTTTTGTTCACGTTCAACTAAAACAGTAATTTCATTTTTACTCTTATTTATCTGTTCACCAAGGTTTTCCCAATATAGAATATTGATACCATTGATTTGGATGATTTTATCTTCTTTTTGAAGTCCTGCATGAAATGCTGGTGTATCTTCTCCTACTTCACCTACAAAGGCAAGTAGCTTAGGTACACCCATAAAGGAAATAGCAAGATAGAGGAGAAATGCCATTAAGAAGTTAGCAAAGGGACCTGCGAGTAAAATGACAATACGTTGCCATGGTTTTTTACTGTTGTAGCTGTCATTATCGTAGCTTATTTTTGTAGGGTCTGTGTCATCTTGACCTTTCATTTTGACATAACCACCAAGAGGAATGGCTGAGAGACTCCATTCAGTTTTTCCTATTTTCTTTGTCCAAAGACGTTTACCAAATCCAATACTAAATACATCTACCTGTACACCAAAAAAACGTGCAGCTGAAAAATGACCTAATTCATGAAAGAAGATAAGTACTGATAATACTAAAAGTGCAACTAAGATACCCATTATATTCCTATTACTATGTTAATTTTAAGCAAATTATATCTAAGTGTTGTAAAAAATTGATATAGATTAATACTATAATCATAAATTTAGGTAAAATATAAATTAGAGTATCATATATATTACTAATAAGGAAGGATAAGTAAAATGAAAGAAGAAGCTAAAGTCGTTGAAAACACTGAAGAGAAAGTTCAAGAAGCACGTGTAGATGAGATTGAAAACCAAGGTGAAGAGAATCAAAAGCAAGAAGAGAATCAAAAACAAGAAGAGAATCAAAAACAAGAAGAGATTGATAAATCTAAAGAAGAGAAAGATGAAGAGCAAAAAGAAGAAGTGCTAGAGACAGAAGAAAACATAAGTGAAGAGACTGTACCTGTCAAAGAGATGAAAAATAGTGAAAAGGCTATCGTATTAGTTGAAAAAGCGAAAGAGATAGTCAATGGGGCAGATATGCAGATGCAAGAGTGTAAGCTTTTACTCGCTAATGATTTAAAAGAGTATGAAGAAGCGAAACAAGCACTGCATGATGGAGGACTAGATGAGTGTAAAACACTACTAGAAACTTTTGGTTATGAAGATAATGCTGAAGAGAAAGAAGTTAGTGATAATGTAGTTTTTGAAACAAAAGAAGATATAGAGCCTATAAGAGTACAAGATATCTCTAGCGGTAAATTTACAGGTTTTCTTATGTCACTTGTTGTTGCATTAGCTACTTTTGCAGGTATGATTTATTTTGCAGCACAAAAGTTAGGTGTTTTGCTTGATGCATCTAAATTGCCTACACAGCAAACACTTGAACCTGTTTTCTCTTGGTATGGAAATCTCATAGGTATGAATGGTGATGCTAAGTTTGGTTTAGCACTTGTACTATTTGTTACTTTATTGGTTTTCTGGATTATTTATGCAATTCGTGTAAATACTAAAGGGAGTAAAAATCTTAACTTTGCAACACAGCAACTTGAAGATTCTGAAGCTTATGCATCATATAAAAGTAATTGTAAAGATGAAATGGATAAAGTAGATTTACATATTAATGATGCAGTTGAAACACTCAATACTTATCAAGTGTTATTTAATGAACAAAAAGGAAAACTTCAAAGAATTTTATATATTGAAAAGAAGAAAGAAGTGTTTTCAGAGTATCATCATAAATCTATAGAAGAGATGAAAGAGACAAAGGATCTTATTAATTCACTTGCTAATTTTACTTCAGTCTCTATGTCAGAAGAGGGTAAATTAGCAGAAAATAGTATCTTTACATTAAAGAATGCTAAAAGAACAATGAAGAGAATGATTGATAGTCGTTATTAGAATAATTGAGTAAATAAAAAAAGAAGAGCTTATTATTGCTCTTCTAGTCCATCAAGAAAGCTCTCACAGACTTGGGTGTAGTTCTCAAAGGCAATATCTAAATCACTTTTTAGTTCCTCATGACTACTCTCCATCAAGGAGGCAATTTTATAAATAGAAGTAGCACTGATACTTTCAGATGCTTGTTTTATCTCTTGTGTCAAGAGTAAAAACTTTGAGAATTCTGATGACTGAACCATACTGTTGAGTGTGTACGCAGAGTTACGATAGATGTCACTAAATGTAAATAGTGAGGTACGATATAAATCTTCATCACCATTGAGGGAGGCGATACCTTTATTCATATTGAGTATCTCTAGTAGGCGGTTTTTTTCATCTTCAGTTATCTCTTTTTCTTCTTTAAGGGTATCAGAAGCATGGATAAATTCTTCTAAGGTTTTGGTATAATTTTCAATGAAAAAATAAAAATCATTCTCTTTCCCCTTAAATATATTCTCTAATAACTCCGTTGTATTGTAGAGGAGTTCTATATTATTTTTACTTGCTTCTTCTTTAATTTCAACGATGAGTTCTATAGCTTTATTGAGATGTAAATTTTGCTGGTAGAGTTCAAAAGAGTTAATTGAACGGCGTATTTTCTCTACAAAATCTTTGAGATTTTGTAGAGCGTATTCTTCTTCTGTTTGAATACTTTTTGGCTGAATATATTTGAGTAAATAGGTGTAGAGCATATTAACATTGATAGGTTTACTTATATGCTCTACCATACCAACTTCATTGGCCTTTTCTATATCTTTTGCTAATGTACTAGCGGTTAATGCTATGATAGGTATATGGTCATATTTAGAATTATCTCTAATCTCAGTTACTGCATCATACCCATTCATAATAGGCATATTAATATCCATCAAAATCAACTCAACATCATCATGTAAGGCAAGTTGCTCAAGTACCTCTTGTCCATTGTTGAGTATAGTAGTCTTGATGCCCGTATCTTCTAGTAGGGCTATCATAACTGTTTGGTTGATGGCATTGTCTTCAGCTATGAAAATATGACTACCTGTGAGTGTATGTAAATCTTTTTTAGTTAGTGATTTATCAGAGATAATCTTTGTAACTTTTTGTTCATCATAAAGTTCTAAAATCATTGAAAATACTAATTGTGGTGTAAATGGTTTAGTAAGATAGCTACTAATGGCTACTCCATGTATGACCTCTTCATCATTACTATCCATATCGCTTTTCATAACTACAACTTTTGTATTACATTCTACTCTTTTTATTATCTCTTCACACTCAATGATACTCTTGTGGTTAACGCAGATAAAATCAAAGTCTTGTTCTAAAAGAGTAGATTCAGCTAGTTTATAATCCGATATACAGGTTGTGGTATAGTGAAAATAACTAAGCATATCACTTAAGGATTTTGTTGTCTTTTCATTGGCATCTATCAGTAAAACATTTTTATTCATCAAATCTTTAGAAGGGAGACGATAGTTTCGTTTCTCCTTTTGCTGCTCTGTTTGAATGGTAAAAATAAACTGACTTCCAACGCCTATTTCACTCTCTATTTTGATTGTTCCACCCATCATTTCAACAAGCTGTTTAGATATAGTAAGACCTAAGCCTGAACCACCATATTTTCGACTCGTTGAATCATCAGCTTGTCCAAATGTTTGAAAAAGTTTATCTATCTGCTCTGGTGTTATTCCGATTCCTGTATCGATGACTCTAAACTCTAGAATAGATTTCTCTGCTTTATTTGGGAGTTGTGTCACCTTGAGTATTATCTCACCTTGCTCTGTAAACTTAATAGCATTGTTCATGAGATTAATAAGCACTTGACTTAGACGTAAAGAGTCACCATTGACATGAGAAGAGACATTTTTATCAATATCAAAAATGAGTTCAATTCCTTTTTCATTGGCTTTAAAGTTAACAATATTGGAGACATTGTCTAGTATATCATTGATGTTAAATTCAATATACTCTATATCAAGTTTACCTGCTTCTATTTTGGAAAAATCTAAGATGTCATTGATTATTTCAAGTAATAAATTACTGGATTTTTTAATTTTTGAGACATAGTCATACTGTTTTTTATTGAGCTCAGTATCGAGTAAAATATGACTTAACCCCATTACAGCATTCATTGGTGTACGGATTTCATGTGACATATTTGCAAAAAATTCATCTTTGAGTTTACTTGAATTACGCTCTGTCTCTACAGATTGTTGTAGTTGAGTAATGGTTTGATGAAGTGCTTGGTTGAGGGTATCCATTTCATCATTTTGAGACTCTGTTAACTTAATATTATGGCAGATTTTACAAACATCATGAAGTGTTGTATAGAGTTGATTAAACTCCATAGGTTTAAGAAGAAAATAGTGTATATTCATCCGTACTAACTCAACAAACTGCTCCTCTTTACAGTGCTCCGATGCGATGAGTACCATCTGTTGTGGATGAAGATCAAAAATCTCCTGACACATCTCTATACCATCTTTATGTGGCATAGCTACATTGGTGATAACAATATCTGGGTAGTTCTCAGTCTCCTCATAACACTTAACATAAGCCTCTAGCCCCTCTTGACCATCCTTAGCAAGAATTGTTTTACTAAAAAGGTGCTGTAAGACGTCATAAGTCTCCTCTCTTGTATTATTATCAGTTTCTATATAGAGAAGTGTTAACGCTTGACTATAAACCAATATCTTAGAGATATCCACCATAAAAACTGCATCATCTTCTCCTGTCACTTTAATATGTTTAGTTTTAGGCACTACTTACTCCTTGATTATGTATACTCTGATAAAAGTTGAAAGTATTACGTCCATCTGTTTTGGCTTGATACATAGCAGTATCAGCATAATTTAAGAGCTCTTCTGCATTTTTACTGTCGTTAGGATAGATACTAACACCTATACTACTTGTAATATTTAGGTTATGTTCTTCTATTGTAAAAGAACTATTTATGATAGTCATAATTTTTTTGACTAGCTCTAATACAGTGTCTATGTTGGAGATATCTTCCAATATTACAGTAAACTCATCACCACCTAAGCGAGAAATAGTATCACCATAACGTAGTGAACCTTTTAACAGTGTAGCAAATGACTGCAAGACTTTATCTCCTATATCATGTCCTAATGAGTCATTAATCTGTTTAAAGTTATCTATATCTATAAAGAGAAGGGCTAGGATGTTTTGGTTTCTTTTAGCTCTATTGATACCCTGTTCTAATTTATCATTAAAAAGTGTACGATTAGGGAGTCCTGTCAGCTCATCATGATAGGCTTTGTAATAAAACTCTTGATGCTCTTGATAAAGTATCTCTTCAGCTTTTTTGCGTTGGGTAATATCTTCGGAGTAACTTATAATCCCCATAGATTTGTTACTCTCATCTAGCAAAAGAGATAAAGAGAGGTTGGCTTCAATAACCTCTTTGTTTTTCTTGATGAGACGGATATCAGTATGACAGGCATCTTCACGCATTAATGTCTTAATATTTTCATCTAATTTATCATAATCCTCACTCAAATAGAGTATTGTGATATGCTGCCCTATAATCTCTTCTGAAGTGTATCCTAACAAGATTTCTGAACCATGATTAAAGCTCTTAATAATACCATCTAGGTCAGTAGAGATGACAGAATCATGTATCTGTTCAATAATTTGGGATTGATGTGCCATTTTGAGAGTGATGTTTTTTTTCTCTGTAATATCTGTAAGTGTTCCTATCATACGCTTTGTATTATCGTGTTGATTGATATAAATTTTACCTCGTGAAAGTACCCATCTGTAACTACCGTCACTATGCTTGAGACGATAACTGTCTTCATAATAGTCACTTTTTCCATCAATATGCTCTTGAAGTTTTTGTTTTGTACGTTTATAATCTTCATAGAAAATACTGTGAAGCCATTTAAAAGGGACTGAGGTAAAGTTCTCATTATCCTCTGCACCTAGTATCTCTTTAATGCGTGATGAAAGATATATATTGTTATGTGTTATATCCCAATCCCATACACCATCATTATTTGCTTTGAGGGCAAGTTCCATGCGTTCTTTGAGTATAATAATCTCAGCATCCTTGATTGCTTGGGCTTTTTCAAGAAAGATGGTTTTACAAATATCATATAAGACTTGTATGAGCTGAGCAGAACGCATAGGCTTGAGGATAAAGTCTGTAATACCTAATTGAATCAAATCAATCAAATCATTGGATTTATGGTAAGCAGAAATTACAATAATGGGTTGATTTTTATTGATAGTTCGTATATTTTGTATCATGTCACGGCCACTCATTTTTGGCATGTTGATATCTGTAATGACCAAATCATAATAATTATCATGTTCTTCATAAAAATTTTGATACTTTTGAAGTCCATCCTCTCCATCAACAGCAACATCTATAGAGTCAAAAAAGTTTGTTAATAGTCCTATGGAGGCTCTTCTTGCATTCTCTTCATCTTCTACAAATAAAACTTTTAAATTTTGACTATACTTCGTAATATCTTTGACTTTTGACATAGATACCCCTTTTTAGTTATGTATCTCTTACTATACTCTATAAATCTTATAAATCTTATAATTTTTATAAAAAGAGGTATATATGCGGTCATATAAGTTACTATTTATAGAATAAACTGCTCTTTGTATTTACCTGTTTTCTTGCTTACCTCTCTTTTTGCTTATCAGATAGATTACTCTTGAGTTTTATCGTAAAGCAAGCACCTTCATGGGTGTTGTTGATAGAGATTTCACCACCCATATTGTCAACTATAATCATTTTACACATGTAGAGTCCTAGTCCTGTACCATTTTTTTCTTCTTTGGTAGAGAAATAGGGGTCAAAAATTTTGTGAATCACTGCTTCTGGAATGCCACCAGCATTATCACTAATGTGAATAATAATATTTTCCTCTTCTGTTGTAATATCGAGATCGATTTTTCTATTTTCTATTTGGTTTTCTATTAATGCATCTTTTGCATTATGTATTATATTGATAAATACTTGACCAAGTTCATTAGGATAACCATAAAGTGTTATGGGTGTTTTAGACTCATAGGTAAATGCTATCGTATGCTTTGTAAAAAGAGGACTCTCAAGTGAGACTATATTGTTAATGACTTGATTGAGTGAAAATTTTACTTTTTCTTTTTGAGGTTTAAAAAAATTTCTAAAGTCATCAATCGTTTGTGACATCTGTGTAATCTGTTTTTCACTAGATATATCAAAATTTTCAATATGTATATCTTGAAGTCTATCACTTTGATATTTAATAACAATATCTTGTATAAGAATTGAGAGGGTATTGAGTGGCTGTTTCCACTGATGAGCTATCATTCCTATTGTCTCACCCATCTCTGCAAGACGAGCTTGATGAAGGAGTTGTTTATCTTTCTCTTTGAGATTATCTACAGCAATTTTAATTTTTTCTTCAAGATTTTTATTAAATTGATTTAACTCAATAGTTTGTGCTTCTACCTCCTTACTTGTAACATTGATAAGATGTGTTAATGCTGCTATTGAACTCCCCATTGAAGACTCATTGAACTCTTCTTGCTTGGGGGCTAGTTTGGTTTTTTCTGGAGATTCACTTAGTGAGACAATGGTTATGGTTTGGTTGAGTAGTTCTCTTGTGTTTGATGCAGATGATTTTTTCTGTGTGAAAAATTCACCATTGGTAAAGAACCCAACAGTAGAAGCAATACTTTGTAGAGGTTTTATCTCTGATTCTATTTCATTGGGCATAAAGTGCCTACGAGCCATACATGAATAGATAAAGATAGATTCGCTAGGATTTATACTTATATCTTGATAAATGTCCATTGATGATCTTAATATCTCTTGAATGTCACCATAAGCCAAAGAGACGATATCACCCTCCTTAAATGAACCTGCAAATACCAATGAACCATCTTCTTTTTTATCAATGAGTGCATGGGCAACCAGTACATCATTCCGATAGATAACGAGAGGAAACTCTATACCAACAGCAGGAAGATTATTGGCTATATTCTGACCCAAATAGTGTCCATAAGTCTCTACCGCACTTTTACCGTCTATCTCATAGACACGATTAGCATCTGCTTTGGTAATGGTGAGTTTTTTACCTATAGGTTTCCAGTTGAAGTTATAGTGTGTATGGACACTAAGCTTTTGACTATGCAGTGCTACGGCTACGACACCATGGCTTATAATTTTCTCTTTGTCAAAAACCAATGTTTTTATAAACTCTGCTCTATCTCCAGCCATACCTCCAGCGACAATGATATGATTATCTACCGATGAGATACCATCTAAAAATGCCTCTCCATTGGTACGAATACCATCAGAAAAAGCAATGATGAGTTTGGTATCAGCAGTGATGAGATTTTGTGCTATGATTTGACCACCCTCATAGTAACTACTACAGTGATCATAATCGACAAGAGAGCTAGAGAGTGTTGTTTGTTCAAACTGTGTAAAGCCCAGTACAGTTTGCAGCTGTGATACTTTACCATCCATTATCTCACCATCTGTAGTACTTCCTATGATGATAGCTTGGGGTAGGAGTGAGTTAATACTATCAAGTAGGTTTTGAATATATGACTCTTCATTAAATGCAGTAAATATTTGTATAAGCAAGGAGGAGTTGTCTTCTATATTATGTGAGACGATAAACTCTTCTAGTTTACTATTTGTAGTGTAGTAAGTATTGATACTTTTCATCTCTAATCCTTTTTAAGTTTGATGGTAAAGACGGCACCTTTACTGTTATTGTGTACACTGAGTATACCAGCACAGTGTTGTTCAATAATTGTTTTACTCATATATAAGCCTAGTCCAGTCCCATTTTTTTGATCTTTTGTACTAAAATATGGATTAAATATAAGATCGTAAATCATCATAGGTATACCTCCACCATTATCATTCACTTCTACTATGCAGTAGTTTTCATCTTCATAGGTTGATATTTTAATAAAAGCATCCTTTGGCTCTTTATCAAATAGTACATCTTTGGAGTTTTGAATAAGGTTTAATATCACCTGCTTTACTTCATTTGAGTGTGTATTCAATCTACTACTGCTTTGCAAGTCTTGAATTAAATTAATATTTTTATGCTGAAGAGAAGTACCGATAATATTGACAACAGAGCCAATAATCTCAGTGAGTGTTGTCTCTATAATTTTTTTATCAGGTTGGAAGAAGTCTCTAAAATCATTGATAGTTTGACTCAAATGCTCCGAATAGTTATTGATATATTCTGTCTCATCGAGGATAATTTCATCACTAATAGTTCCAAGTTCAGTTTTAATATGCAAATTTTGACTCGTTGCAGAGATGGCATTGAGTGGTTGTCTCCACTGGTGGGCTATCATGCTAAGCATCTCGCCCATTTGAGCGAGTTTTGATTGATGTATCATCTGTTTATCTTTTTCTCTATTGGCTTGGACTTCTCTCTTTATACGCGATTCAAGTGTTTGGTTGATATTTTCAAGTGCTTTAGTTTTCTCTTTTACCTTACTGTCAAGCTCTGCATTGATATATTCTAATCTTTTTTTATTATCTTCTTGAAGTTTTAGTTTTTGAGCATCTTTTTCATTTTGTAAGCTTCTGGAAATTTTTTCAAGTAATATAAGTAGTTTGTTGATGTCATCAATAGGTTTAGATATAAATCCGTCTATTCCTATATTTAGAGCTTTTTTGAGTGTATCTACATCTTGAAAAGCAGAGAGAAGTATGATGGGATAATGAGGTGAAAGCACTTTAATCTGTTTAGACATCTCTAGACCATCCATTTTTGGCATATTAATATCTGTTAAGATAATATCTGGACTCTTACTCTGATATAGCTCTAAACCCTCTGTACCATCAAATGCCTGATAAAATTCCTTAACTTCATCCTCTAAAAATGATTTCATATAGGATTGCATATCAACATTGTCTTCTACATATAGTAGTGTGTATTTTTCTAGTAACATGTTATTTCCTATTATCCTTTATCATATCATGATTATTTAAAACGATAGTGAACTTTGCACCCTTTTCACTATTATTAACACTTATATCTCCATTCATATGATCTTTAATAATTAATTTGCTCATATAAAGTCCAAGTCCTGTGCCATTTTTCTCCTCTTTGGTACTGAAGTATGGGTCAAATACTCTGTTTATGTATTTGTCAGCTATACCGCCAGCATTGTCTTCTATATGCATCATCGTATATTTTTCATCTTTTTCTATGGTTATTTCTATCGTTTTTATTGCAATTTTATTTTCTATTAAAATATCTTTGGCATTGTTAAGAATATTGATGATAACTTGACCTAATTCACTAGGAAAACCATGAGAGATGACTTCTTCTTGGCTTTTAAAAGATACAGATATATCGTTATTTTTTAGTGTAGGGTTTAGCATCTCTATGGCATCTAGTACTACATCATTGACATTAAAGTCAACTTTGTCTTTTTCAGGTTTAAAAAAATTTCTAAAGTCATCGATTGTTCTTGACATTCCCTGAATCTGTATATTTGTATTAGTATTGAAATCTTTGAAAATATCATCTGTGATTTTATTTTTTTCATATTTGTATGAAAGTGTTTGTGTTAAAATTGAAAGATTGTTTAGTGGTTGTCTCCATTGATGGGCTATCATGCTTATCATCTCTCCCATTTGTGCAAGACGACTTTGATGAAACATAAGAGCCTGCTGTTGTTGGTTTTTAGAAACTTCCTCTTTTACTTTTTTAGCTAGAGATTTATTAAGCGTTTCTAGTTTTTCTTGCGTATTTTTAAGTATACTAATATCTATTATACTAGACATCCTTGTAGCTGATCCTATATCTGTTCCCTTTAAAATAGAAGGAAAAGTTGAACCATCTTTACGTATCATAGTTAATTCATATTGAATACTCTCTTGTATAAGTTTAGATTTCATATTTTCATGACTACTTATATCTGCAAAGAAAAATGCTGTTTTCCCTTTTATCTCTTTAATATTTTCATAGTGAAATATATCTAAAAATTGTTGATTTGCATCGATGAGCTTCTTATTTTTAAAGATAGCAATACCTTCAATAGTTCCATCAAGATGGAGTTGTAACTTTTTATTGTTTTTTCTTTGAATAAATATAACAACACTTACGGTTAATAAAATTAAAATAAATAAAATAGTTAGATTAAAAATTGTCTTTTTGTCAATATGATTTTCAGTTTTCACACTCATCCATCTATTTTTAATATGTGCTTTTTCTTCTTGTGAAATACTATCTATGGCTTTGTTTAAAATAAAGTAGAGTATATGGTCACTATTGGAAATACCAAATCCAATAGCTAGCTTATTTTTTGATATTTTATTCATGATTTTGAGTTCATTGAAATACTCTTTTGCAATTTTGTTTGTTAAGAGCAGTGATGGACCAATATATCCAAAAAGTTTTCCATCAACTACATCTTGAAGGTTAAGATGATCGTGATAGACAAGATTAATATTAGGATAGAGTTTTCGCACATAGCGTATCAACCCTTTGGCATAAGAGGGTATGCCTATTTTTTGTTTATTTAAATTTTTTAAATTTTCTATAAAAGGAGTATTTGATTGTGTGACAAGTACTACATTATCATGGAGGTATGGATTGGTAGGTATAGTTTTAAGTTTCTTATGGTGTGGTATGTTTGCTGCTAATGCAATCAAGTCACAAGAGGGTAGGGTTACTATTTTTCCTCGTTCTATATCTATAGATATTTTTTTTATTTTGATAGGAGTTTTTATCTTTTTAGAAATAATATTTAAAAAATCTATAGCTAAACCAAAGGAGTTCTTTTTATTATAAGTAAAATATGGGTAAAAGTCTTGCTGGGTACATAAAGTGAGGTGTTTTTTATCTTTAAGATACAACTTTTCGTTTTTCTTAAGTGCAATAGGCTTAATAGTAGCATCGGTGACAGATTTTGGCTGATAGATAAAGTTTTCCATCTCTGATACGTTATACTTTCCTTTATCCATAAAAGCAAATAACTGTGAAATATTTTTGACTTTTGATACTTTTATTTCTCCGAAGTTTTTGCCATATCCACTAATTCCTTTTAAAATATCTGCTTCATAAAGAAGAGCATTTTTACTCTTTTTTAGGGATGTATTGTAATTCTTATGTATCATCTCTACGGTTTCATCTATATGTGTAAAGGCATACTCCCACCCTTTTTTACTGGCTTCATACATCTTTTCCACAAGCTCTGGTCGTCTCTCTTGCGTAGATTTAAGTGTAAACAGTATATCTCCATAACTCTCAAGACCATAATCACTAGGATTAAAAATAGTAATATCCAACCCCATCTCTTTGGCAATAAAAGGTTCATTTGAGATATATCCAGAGATAAAATCGACTTTTTTATCTATCATTTTATCTAAGGTATAAACAGGAGAAATTTTTTCATAGGAAATATTATGTAGATGTAGCATCGATAGCATAGTGAGTGCATTGCTGTTGGCATTGATAGCAATCCTTTTGTTCTGTAAATCATTGATGCTTATGATTGATTTGTCTTTTAGTCCCATCAATACAAACGGAGATTGTTGAAAGATTGCCAACATGACAAGAAGCTGTCTGCCTTTCATTAGCTCAAATATCAGTGATGAATCACTTATGGCAAAATCTGTCTTTCCACTCTCCAACTCTTTTAGCATCTCTACTGAGTTGTTCATCTCCAAGAGTTTGACATCTAACCCTACATCTTCATAAAACCCTTTCTCTTTTGCCATAATAAACCCAGCAAATTGAAACTGATATTTCCATTTGAGTTGTAGAGAGACTTTTTCCAAAGAGACCTCTTTCAAAGAGACTTCTTCTATAGAACGCTTATCAAGTGAACTAGAAGCAAAAAGTGCCGTGAACAGAAGAAAGTTTATTAAAATTATCTTTACCATTTTCATACCTCCTAAATACTACTTAATTAAATACAATTTATTTAGTATCTTAACTTTCGCACCTAAATTCTACCCAAATAATACAAAGATACCACCAAAAACCCCAGCAAAAAAAGTAATTCTCATACCCCTTGAAGTAAAAATAAATTCATGATAGAAAGAGTGAAAAAAG
>JAYEHY010000020.1:0-12065 GCA_034659695.1 Campylobacterota bacterium
AGCATCAGCACCAGCAAACCTACTCTTTGAGAAGTTTGGATTTACCAAAGAGGGTATTATGAAAAGAGCTTGTAAATTGATGGATGTGGAGTATAGAGAAGTGGATTTAGGTGAGTGTAAGCTTTAAGTTCACAATTTTGTAGTATTATCATTATTATTAGATACTTTTACTTTATCTACTGAAAAGAGTAACAATATGATGATATTTTTGTTTTTTAACTTTTTTTTTGCTATAATACGCCTCCATTTTAAATTGAAACATGAAATAATTGCATATATAATATAAATTATACATAATTTAAATTAATAAATATGAGAGATAATAAAAATTTAAGCTTTTAATTAGTAGAATTAAGAATGCTTAATAAAGGATATGGGACTATGTCAGAACTAACTATCACAAAAAATAATTTTTGGAATACGGATCTTAAAGATATTGAAGCATCATTTTTACCAAAAGATAAAAAGATTACAGACCTGCCGACAGTATTGGATAATAGAGTACCTCCTCAGGGTAGTGTATTATTACGGAGTGTTGCAAATAGTGATAATGAAATACCCAGTATTACCATCCTTCAGAAAATTAAATATTTTTTAAATAAGTAATAATCTACACAACTTTAACTAGGCTACCTTGCCTACTGAAATATAATTTAATATAAAAATTACAATAATTAGGAACTTGAATGTCAGATAGTACAACTATATTTAAAAATAAAACAGAGCTTATCACAAAAGCAAAGGAACAAGCAAATATGGTTGAGAATGATCATAAGCAATCGGTTTATTTATATTTTATAACGCGTTATTTTGTTTCTCTTTTTGAAGCTAGATTTGGAGAAATATCTATCCAAGTTTGGAATGAATATCGGAATGCGCTGGATCATTATTTTAGACATTTAACACAAGAAAATACAAACAATTTATCAAAAATGGAAGGTCATTTGCAAAGAGCTGCACTAGATATTATGAAATTCTATTGCCATAAAGCAAAAGATAGGTTAGTAGAAGAAAAAAATCATTACAGTAGAGACATTTTATCTCTTGTAGATAATGGAGTCTTTTACCCTACCATATTGAAAGGGGTGCATAATGCAGAGGAATTATTTATGAATGCAAAAACCTTTGATAGTAGTTTAGGAGAAGATGCAAAAACAAATGAGAATGTTTTAGATCAGTACATGGAAGCACTTTTCTCATTTGATGAAGTTTATCGTAATTTTATAGAGAAAATTGGTGACATAGAAAATGCTGAACGAAGTCATAGTGCTATAACTGATAAAGCAGAAAAAGGTACATTTTGGGAGCACATGAAGACACATTATATATTCTATATATCTTGGACTGTAATTGCAGGAAGTGCACAATACATTTATAACCATGGGTTGGTAAGAACTTATAATAATATAAGTTCTTTGCTGGCTATTTAATCGTTTTATATTATTAATGATTAGAAACTAGGTAAAGTTAAGGGTTTTAGAGGATGTTCTAGAAGGCTTGGCTAATAATTAAATACCTTCTCGATTTATTTATAACGATAGATAAGATCCATTACATTATTTCGGTGGACAAACAAAGTAACGCATATTAATATTTTGTAATGGGGCACTCCATCCTATATAAAGTACTTTCCCAGCATTCTTTATTATCATCGTATCATCTTCAAAGTAGTGTTGCATCACTGTTTCTATATGTGTGTTCTCGTTTTTGATTTCGACTATCTATATAAACGCTATCTTTTTGAGTTGATGTACTTCTTTACGTTTACTTATGATGGCATCATGAAACGTGCTTGTAAGTTGATGGATGTAGCGTATAGAGAAGTGGATTTAGGTGAGTGTAAGCTTTAATAGTTGTTTAAGTTCACAGTGTGTATAATCATCTTACGAATGCGGTGACGTTTGTAATTCATGGCTTCTTCTAAGTTAGTTGTCGCTAACATTTAGAGCCTAAAGCTCTGTATCTCTTTATTGAGATGCAGGGCTTTTTTTTGGTGGGATTTTAGGGATAGATAAATGCATCTTTCGTAGGTGTGACCATGTCACACAGCAAGACTCAAATTCTATAGAAAAGATATAAGATAGCCTAAAAATAGAAACTGTGATTTAGCGTGTGACATGGTCACACCTACAGTTATTGTTGATAGTTTTATTTGAATAAATCACATAGGTCAATATTTAAAGCCTTAGCCAATTTATACATGCCACTGGAATCAAGATGGCTTTATGTGGCTTGGAGGAAGATACCATGCATGTACACATATGATTTTAGAAAAAATAGGGTCTAGATATAGAATTGAGTCTCTAGGGTCATGTCAAGGATATTATTCTGGAGATACAAGATTAATATCAGGAAATTCATTATTTTCATCCAGTGCTATTAAATTTAGCAATTGGGGAAATCAATGCAAATCTGAGTACATTTCTAAATAATGACTTTATTTCGTTGCGACGGTTTCCACCTCAACGCATCTCCAACGATCACTATCTCTTAAAAATAATCCCCTAAAATCTTTATGCTATAATAAATAAAATCAAGTAAAGGATAGTCAATGTCTATAGATGAGATAAAACAGTTAGATATCACTGAACGCATTATACTTGTAGAAGAGATATGGGATTCTATTGCTAAAGAGCAAGAGAGTGTTGGATTATCTGAATATGAAAAAAGTATTTTGGATGAAAGGTTAGCATCTCTTGAAAGCAACACCGATAACCTCATGTCATGGGATGAAATGAAAGCTAAAATTAGAAAGTAAATGTATACACTCGAGTTCAAGCCAGAAATTTATGACGACATTAAAACTGCGTATGATTGGGGTGTAGCAATCACAAATTAACCTCAAATCTATTACTCTATAGAAAATTATAATAAGTTGACATTTCTAATATTCTGTGCTATATTATGTACAGAATAATGAACATGAAGGATCTATATGCAAGTAGTAAATTTTACAGAAGCGCGAAATAATTTAAAGTCTATCTTTGATGATGTGTATCATAACTCAGAAGAGGTTATCGTCAATAGCAAAAATGGTGAGAATGTAGTGATCATTTCATTAGATACCTTTAACTCTATGAATGAAACAGATTATCTTTTAAAATCTCCGAAGAATAGAGAGATGCTTTTAAAATCTATAGAAAGTGCAAAAGCAGGTAGAACAAAAGAGCATAAGTTAATAGAAGAATGAAGCTTACATTTACGGATGAAGCTTGGGATGAATACCTCTATTGGCAAAATATAGATAAAAGAGTATTAAAGAAAATTAATACACTTCTTAAGGATATAAAAAGGGATTCTTTTTCAGGGTTGGGAAAACCTGAGCCGTTGAAACATGAACTTCAAGGGTACTGGTCGCGAAGAATTACAGATGAACACAGGTTAATATACGAAATATTTGAGGAAAGTGTTATCGTAATCTCTTGCCGTTATCATTATTGATATTCTTTCTACGCCTTTGGGCATAAATTTTTTTAATATGCTAATTATATATGTGGTGGGTGTGTCCCACCCTACGGAATACAACTAGCACCGCTTCCACTAAGTACGCATAATATTAACGATAAGAAAAAGATGCAGGGCTTTTTTTGGTGTAATTTTGGGGAAGCTGCTGGGATTGCTTCTTAATGGAAAGAAGTGTTTGTTTCATCTTTTGCATTCATCTTCATCCACTTTTCATTACTATTTCGCTACCATTTTTTCATGAAAACATTACAGATAACAAAAACAGATATTTTAAATAACTTTGACGATGGTGCCTATAGTAGAGGTTATGGTTATTATAAAAATAATCACGTAGTTGATTACCAAATATATGGTAGTGTATTTGAAGGCTTTAAGGTACTCTCAAAAGTAGATGGATCAAGGGTATATACGCAAAATATTACTTTTTCACATTTAGACAATATGCATATAGAAGCAGAGTGTTCTTGCCCTGTGGGTTATGGTTGTAAACATGCAGTAGCTGTGTTGTTTCAGATGATGAAAAATCAAAATCTAGTACATAGAAAAAGTGATGCAAAACTTTGGCTTGATACATTTTTGAACATACAAAAGAGTAAGCAGGCTGTTGTCGTCCCAAATAGGGAACATTTCTTAATCTTTAGGATTTTTGAGCATACCCATACAGATTTTGAGTTTTACAAAGCGAAAATACTTAAAAATGGAAATTTGTCAAAAGGTACAAAACTTGCTAAAGATAATATGTTTTATTATGTTCAGTATGATTGGAAATATGAATTTTTGACAGACAAAGATAGAGAACTCATAAACTATCTAACTAATACAGAAAATCAACGTGATAATTATCAATTTGAAGACGAATATGGTTTTTTAATGTTAAAGAAACTTTGTGAAACAAAAAGATGTTTTTTTGGCAAAAATAATAAACCTCTTTCATTTGTAAATCTGCCCAAAACATTAAATTTTGAGTGGGTAGAGTCAGATGAAATATCAAGTCTTGAACATAATTTAAGTGAAAATGAATTTTTAATACATCAAACCATACCTCCATTGTGTATAGATACTCAAAATAATACAATGTATCAAATACACACACAGTACTCAACAGAAGAGTTAGAGTGTATGTTAAAAGCACCAACGTTTTCTAAAGATGAAGTAGAAAAAGTGATAGAAGAAGTTGTCTCTAAAACGCCTGATGTAGCCTTTCCTTTACCTAAAAGTTTTGAGATAGAAGAGATAACTACATCACCAAAGCCACTACTTTATCTGTATGCAGAACAAAATGAAAACCATAGTATACATATTATGGAGCTACACTTTGCTTATGGTGAGTATGACATGAATGCTTACCCCTTAAATGAAAGTGAATTACTGTTTTATGATACAAAGCGTATTAAAGTTATTCGAGATAATCAATTAGAGAGTACCTACATAAATACCCTAGAGTCTTTAGGTTTTATTTATGAATCACAGGTTAAAGGTTATTTGAGTTTTGCTAAGCCTAGTATGCAAGAAGCCATTGAGAGATGGAGGATTTTTATAGATGAAAAGGTAACCATATTACGCGAAGAGGGTTGGGAGATAGAAATTGACCCCAGCTTTAATTTTAATTTTGAATATGTAGATAATATTAGTGTTGACACCACAGAGAGTTCTGAAAACAGTAGTTGGTTTGAACTCTCTTATTCTGTAGATATTGGAGGGAGGAGTGTAGCACTTTTACCTATAGTTGTATCATTGCTAGATGAATTTGACTCCATTGACTCCTTACCTCCAAAGCTCAACTTATCATTAGAAAAAGGCACATTCTTACATGTTGATACTGAAGAGATAAGACCTATTATGAAAACCATCTTTGAACTGTACGACAAAGTAGAGGAAGATAAACTTCTTATTAAGCCTTACGATGCTCATATCTTGGACTTTGATGCTCAGAGTCATGTAACATGGAAAGGAAGCTCTGAACTTCAAGCTCTCTCTAAAAAATTAAAAGATTTTCAAGGCATTAAATCAGTAGAACCCTCTACACATCTTAATGCACAACTTCGAGAATACCAGCAATTTGGTCTGAACTGGTTAAACTTTTTACATAGTTTTAATTTTGCTGGAATCTTAGCAGATGACATGGGGCTAGGAAAAACTGTACAGACCTTAGCATTTTTACAGTTGCTCAAAGAAGAGAGTAAAATTACAAAACCTGTACTTATAGTTATGCCTACTTCACTTATTGGTAACTGGAAAAATGAAATCAATAAATTTACAGAAAACTTAAGCTACTTAGAGCTGTATGGTATAGACAGAGCAGATAAGTTTAAAAAGATTAACACTTATGATATAATTTTAACAACCTACGGATTGGTACAACGAGACAAAGAGAAGTATGATAAAGAACATTTTTCGTATATTATTTTAGATGAAGCACAAAAAATAAAAAACCCTAAAACAAAATTAGCTCAAGCTATTAAAGGGTTACATGCAACAAATAGACTTGCACTTAGCGGTACACCTATTGAGAATCATCTTGGCGAACTTTGGTCTATCTTTGATTTTCTAATGCCAGGCTTTTTAGAGAGCCTAAGCTATTTTAAATCCTACTATCAAAACCCTATAGAGCAAGAAAACAGTATTACAAAACAGAACGTACTCAATAAAAAAATCGCCCCTTTTATTTTAAGACGTACCAAAAATGAAGTTGTTGCAGAGTTACCTCCTAAAACTGAAATCATTAAAAAAGCAATATTTGGAAAGAAACAGGCTACTCTATATGAAAATATTCGCATCACTATGGAAGAAAAAGTTCGTGATGCTATTAAAGGAAAAGGGCTTTCTCGAAGTCATATTACCATACTTGATGCCCTCCTTAAATTACGTCAAGTTTGCTGTCATCCTTCATTGTTAAAGTTAGAAAGTGCAAAAGGTATCAAAGAATCAACCAAACTTGCTATGTTTTTAGAACTTATAGATGAACTACATGCTGAGGGTAGAAAAGTACTAGTATTTTCACAATTTACTACCATGTTAACTATTTTAGAAAATGAAATAAAAAAACTAAATATCCCCTACACTAAACTTACTGGTGCTACACGAAAAAGAGAAGAAGCTATAGACAAATTCACTAAAGGAGATGCCGAAATATTTCTTATTAGTTTAAAAGCTGGTGGAGTTGGGCTTAATTTAGTAGAAGCAGATACAGTTATACACTATGACCCATGGTGGAACCCCGCAGTAGAAAACCAAGCTACAGACAGAGCCTACAGAATAGGACAAGACAAAGCCGTATTTGTCTATAAACTCATAGTAGAAAACTCCATAGAAGAAAAAATACTCGAACTACAAGAGAAGAAAAAATCTCTACAAGACGGTATCTATAAAGATAAAAAAGACAAAGAGGAGAAATTTTCAGGGGATGAATTGGTAGAATTATTAAAAATTTAATCAGAAAAGTGTGAGAGCCTAAGAGAGAAAATGTGTGATTACTTGTAATATATGCTTCTTTTAGCGTAAAAAATATGCATTTATGCAAATTTTAGGTGAGACTAAAGTCTACACTTCCAAGGGAATGCAGTTCTTGCACAGTCTCTTCAAATGTACTCATCTAAACCTCACACTATTTACACCGCTTAACTTCTCTATCAAAAACAGTTTCATCAAAGTAGACATCTAAAATATTCTTAACCACTTCATTTGTGGTTTCAAGATGTATTTTTTGTATAAACTTTAAATCTTTGTTAGATTTTAGCTTAGTAAGTTCTTTTAATGTGATGAAGTTGCTAGGGTGATTGTTGATTATAGCACTAAATTCTGTTGTAGCGTCTCTATTTTCATTTTCAACGATACCTTGCAGATGATATACTTTTGTTTCTGTTTTAAGATAAAACTTCTCCTCAGGAATATCTACATAACCTCCTAGATTATCTTGAACAGCATCACTAGTCAGATTGAGTTTATCACTGCCAATAGTGATATGTAGTGCTTTTTGCTCATTATTACAAAGTACTTTAATGCGTATGTTATCATTGGCAAGTACTTGGCTCATGCTAAATATTAAAAGTAGAATATATTTTTTCATTATCTTATATTGAGTTTTAACTCAACAACCCTCTTACTTCATCTTCATCTATCATATCTTTTTCATATTTCACAACTGCTATGTTTTCTGTCTCGTTAACATAAGATTCTACTATGGCTTCATGGATTATTAGCCCTGCTACTTTTTCTCTATCGAAAATATCTAGTGGGAGGTAAACATTTCCTCTATTATTTGGGTTTGGCATGGTAGCTACCCAGATGAACCATGCTACAGAGATAATCGCTACAACGATAGCCAATGTTCCTCTATCAAAATGTTGCATGAGCCAACCTGCTAAGAGTCCTCCAAAGAAGATACCTACATAGGCAAAAGTATTGGCTACACCAAGAGCTGCACCTTTTTGGTGTACTTTTGCAAATTTGGCTACAAAACTCTGAAGAAGTGGTTCAAACATGTTAAAGCCTATAAAGAAGAGTACAACACCTACTATGAACAGCCATGGTGTTGTAGCAAAGCCCATAGCGATGAAGCCTAAGAAAATAACCGCAACTGAGATCATAAATACCTCTCGTCCCTTACCGTATTTCTCTCCAAATACAGCAGCAGGTCCCATAGAGATAAGTCCAAATACCATTGCAGGAAGATAGACTTTCCAAAGTTCAGCTTTTTCCCATCCAAACCCACCTTCTGTAGCTGATTGTGTCATGACCATTGGGATGATGAAAAAAGCCATGGTCATAATAGAAGAGTGAAAAAGAAAAGTGATGTACATACGAGTAAGTGATTTGTCTTTAAACACTTCCATCATTTTAGACTCCTCCTCTGCATAGGAGTGAACAATCTTTGGTGGCTTAGGAACGGCTGTAAATAAAATACCTATCGCCATAACAGAGAGTATAGCTGTAAGCCAGAAGAGCTTGTCTATACCCCAAAGCCCCCCTACAATAGGAGCAATAATCATAGCCGCTGCAAAACTAAGAGCAATCGTCCCACCCATAATAGCCATAGCATGTGCTCTTTGTTCCTCTTTTACTAAATCTGCTATCATCGCTGAGACAACAGAACCAATAGCCCCTGCACCTTGTAAAAAACGCCCTACAAGCAGCATGTAAATGTTGTCACTCATTGCAGCTATCACGGAGCCAACTATAAAAATAAGCAGTCCAAAGAGGAGGGTTTTTTTACGCCCTACTTTGTCACTCATAAGACCAAATGGTACTTGAAAGGCTGCTTGAGTTAATGCATAACCACCCACTACTAAACCAGCTAAAAATGGTGTAGCCCCTTCCATATCAAGGGCATAAATAGAGAGTACAGGAAGAACAATAAAAAGTCCAAAAAATCTTAAAGCCACAATAAGAGAGAGAGGCATAATTTGTTTAATCATAGTGATACCTTTAATACGATAAAATTTGTCTTATTATAGACAAAGAAGGTTAAGTACGGATGAAAATAGTTTTAGCAACAGGTAATAAAGGTAAATTACGTGAGTTTAAACAGATGTGTAAAGATGAAGTCGTAGCTTTTTCTGAACTTTTAGGAGAGTTTGAGATAGTCGAAGATGGAGATACATTTGCAGCAAATGCACTCATTAAGGCACGAACTATTTATAAAAAGTTAAGTAAAAAGTACCCTTTAGATAACTATTTGGTTATCTCTGATGACTCTGGAATCTCTCTTCCTATACTCAATGGTTCACCAGGTATCTACTCTGCCCGTTATGCCGGCATAGGAGTGTCAGACAAGGACAATCTCTACAAACTTATAGATGCTGTTAAAGAGAAGGGGTTAAAGTCTACCCCTGCATATTATACGGCTGCAATTGCCATTGTCTCCAAATATGGTGAATATGTGGTACATGGCTGGATGCATGGTGATGTCATAGACGAAGCAAAAGGGAGAAAAGGCTTTGGGTATGACCCTATGTTTATTCCTGCGGGGATGGAATTGACTTTGGGTGAGCTAGATGATGATGTAAAATCTGTTATCTCTCACCGTGGAAAAGCTTTAGAGTTAGCAAAACCTATTATAAAAATGTTACAAAAGAGGATAAAATGACCAAAGAACAATTTACGCAAGACCTGCAAAAAATTTACAATCAGTTACAACTAAAACAAGAGAGTCTTAACAGGTATTATGAACTCCTCGATGAAAAAAAAGGGAATGCAAGAGCCCAAAAGGTTGTCGATGCTTTTTTATCTCTACTTGATATTCCAAATAATAAAGATTCTCAAATGGCAGCATTGACACGTATTGTTAACTTACGTGAAGATGCCTTAGAACAAGTGTTAGAGAAAAATGGATCCTCCAAAGAAGAGATAGCAATGAAAAAAGAGTTAGCATACGGCTTTGTAAGTACTATGCATATTACACGTCATGAAAGCTTTATTACTTGGGTAGAAGAGGAGAAACTACTGACTCCTTTTTACCGTTCACTTATTTTAGGGGTCCATTTTGTTGGGGTAAGGATGAGTGTTTGGCAGAGCCACTGGACGTATCATATTATCCACTCTGTTAACCTTGAACTTAGTGAACTGTTCAACGGAGATGATGCAAAAGTATTTGAAATGCTTCAAGGCGAGTCTCTGTTAGACACCGATACAAGTGGTTGTGTAGGCGACAGGTGCTACTCTGTACTTCAAAAGAGAGACACAGGCTATCAAAGCATTGCATACGCAGAAGCATTTCCTGAAGAGGTTACGCAAGTAGCAACAGCCTTAGAACAACTTATTGCACTTTTAAATCAACATGAAGATGAAGTCTTTGGTCAAAAAGAGGAGTGGCTAACATACTTTTTAGCTATTAAAGAGGCATTACTACATACAGAGACATCAGAACTTATAGGTAAATGGGCAGATGTAGACAGAGCATGGATGAAAGTGACCACCCCACTTCAAGTAGGACACCCTTTAGAGTACTATGAAGACCATTACAGAAAAGCTGTAGCATTAGAGTGGGATTTACGAATTGTCAACCCTAAGTTACAAGAGGGGTCCCAAACAAGAGAAAACATTAAGAAGTTTGCCTCTCAAATGGCAGAAAATTTTAATCAAGATGCTCAAAGAACCATGGCTAAAAACCTTACACAAGTCGATGAGACACAACTCTATATTGGTCAACCTATGACATACTATGCAGCAGAATTCAATGGACTCTTCTCTGCACAGGTTGTCCCTAATGACGAAGAGGTTTCAGCTGAGTTAGGTAAGAAAATTTTTGCCTACGCAGACTTTGTTATGGAGTCTAAGAAGTCTAAGCCCATCATGAAACTTAGTGTTGAGACGATGGGAGAGGCATTTGTCAAAAAGCAAAAAGCTTTAGTAGAGAATGAACCTAAACTTTGGCAAGAGATTTATGATATTTCAACCATAGGTCACGAATATGGACACATACTATGGATAGACTCTGACACAGAAACTAAAATGAATGGTTCTGGACAGTTTAAAAATATAGAAGAGTTTAAAGCCACTTCTGGCGGACTCATGGCATTTTTCCATAATGAAAAAGAGGATCTTAAAAAACATATCGTAGATGACCTAGTCTCTCGTGCGGTTGGTCTTATGGCATGGCGTGAGGTGGGCGAAGTATTACCTTACTATTGTGAAGGGCTTATTCACTTAGACCTTCTGTTTGGTTCAGGCATTATCAGATACGATAAAGAGATAACCATAGACTATAGCAAATACGACATGATGAAAAAAACCTATCGGGAGGCGTACCAAAATTTAGCAGAAAATTATTTAGCTAAAGTCGATGCCAATATCTATTTGAGCCAATACACAATAAAAAAAGAGGGTATTTACCTTCCTAAAAATGCAGAAATTAAAACTTTTGTAGAAGCATACTATGCAAGATACAAAGCCATAGGACAACAGACAACTACTTTAAAAGCGTAGAAAAAATAAGATATTTTATTGATGTTGAGTTTTCATTGTGAGGAGGTAGGTGGGACAGGGTCAGCCTTAATAAACGATGTAACAATAAGTTCCTATTCATAAATAAAACTTGTTTGATACAGAGACATCTGTAGGGGCAGACCTATGTGTCTGCACGTCATGCGGATGAATGTGTTGGTTGCTTAGCCGTTCTAGGTCAGGTTACAACAATGCATTTCGCTTTACTACATTTATTATTGTCACCAGGCCCCTCACTACCTTTTTTATGTTAACTCGTTTCACAACTCCAGAGACTGCACAAGAACTGCATTCTCTTGGAAGTGCAGACTTTAGTCTCACCTAAAATTTGTATAAATGCATATTTCCTACGCCAAAAGAAGCATATTTTACAAGAAATCACAAATTTTTACAAGCAAATAAGCTTTAAGTGGGACTAAAGTCTCCACCTCCTTGGGTTCTTGCAGAGTCTCTTGGAAGTGCAGACTTTAGTCTCACCTAAAATTTGCATAAATGCATATTTCTTACACCAAATGAAGCATATTTTACAAGAAATCACAAATTTTTAAAGTCAAAAAATCTGATGATGCTAATGCTATCATACTTCACTCCTCTTTATAATCCTCTGTACGGTTGATTGATTTAGTTCTAATACTTTAGCAATCATGTGCTGAGAATAG
>JAYEHY010000020.1:12165-22375 GCA_034659695.1 Campylobacterota bacterium
AATCACAAATTTTTAAAGTCAAAAAATCTGATGATGCTAATGCTATCATACTTCACTCCTCTTTATAATCCTCTGTACGGTTGATTGATTTAGTTCTAATACTTTAGCAATCATGTGCTGAGAATAGCCTTGTGCGTAGGCTTTTGCTATTTGTTTGTTTCTACTTTTCGTATCTTTTGTTTTTTCTAGCTTTTTTCTTAAACTTACCTCGTTAAGCTTCTTATTTGTATTTGATGCTTCTACTAAACTAGATGCTTTTCTCATCTCATCTAGTTGTGAAGTATCTACAGTGCTATTTAAAAATGTTTTTATTGCTTCTGTATCATCTAAGAAGTTTTGTACTATCCATGACTCTTGTAAACATTCAGGTATATTATTTGCATCTAAGAAGTAGTTATATGAACTATAAGGGTAAGCTTCTAGCTCTTGTACTATATGGGCTTTGAGTGGGTTTTGTTCTATGTAGAGTATTAAGGTATAGAGGTAAGCTTCATCTGTCACATGCCAAGACTTAAACCGTCCTTGCCATAGGTGTCCTGAGCGTTGTTGTTTTTTATTGAAGTAGATAGCATAGTTAGCGTTTATTTGCCTCATAAACTTAGAGAGGTTTTCATGTTGTATCTCTATAAGTAGATGATAGTGGTTAGACATGAGACAGTAGTTATGTATAGTAATACCATAACTCTTTGCATAAAAGCACATAAGTTCTTCAAAGTACTCATAATCTTCTGCCTCTTTAAAGACGACTCTTTGTTCTACCCCTCTGTTTACAATATGATAGTACCCTGCTACTTCTATTCGTGGTCTTCGTGCCATAATCCACTCCTTTTGGGAATAGTAACATGTGTTTAATTAAAGTAGCATTAGCATCACCTGACCCCTATCCACTCCTATCCACTAGGAGAATATACCGTAGGGTCGGTAATACCGACCACTAGATATATAAAGTTTTGATTACTCAGCAGGAGTCAATTTGATATCATCATTGTCAATCATACCTGTACCCACTGGGATAAGACGACCGATAACAACATTTTCTTTAAGATCTTCAAGTGTATCTACTGTACCTGCTATAGATGCAGAAGTTAATACTTTTGTTGTATCTTGGAATGAAGCCGCAGAGATAATACTATCTGCACCAACCGCTGAACGTGTAATACCTACTAGCATTGGTTCAGCAATAGCTGGCTCACCACTTAATTTAAGTACACTCTCATTTTCCTCTTTAAATTTACGACGAGATATAATATCTCCAGCGATAAATTTAGAATCTCCACTCTCAACAACTTTAACCTGTCTCATCATTTGTGAAGTAACAATCTCGATGTGCTTATCTGAGATATTAACCCCTTGTCTACGGTAAACCATTTGTACTTCAGAAACAATATACTCATATAGGGCTTTTTCACCAAGTGCTGCTAAGATATCGTGACTTGAGATAATACCATCTGTTAACTTCTCACCTGCGTGAACATAGTCTCCAGTGTGTACTAATGCTACTTTGTTTTTATCAATAAACTGTTCAGTAATTTGATCATTGTCACCAGAGATAATAAGTCTCTCTTTACCACGTAGAGGTTTACCAAAACTTACGACACCATCAATTTGTGCAATAAGTGCAATATCCTTAGGACGTCTTGCTTCAAATAGTTCAGAAACTCTTGGAAGACCCCCAGTAATATCTTTTGATTTAATCGCTGCTTTTGGTGTTTTTGCCAAAATATCTGCGATATTTACCTCTTGTCCATCTTTAACAAATAGAATAGTTTTTGCATCTAATTGATAACGAATTAACTCTCCACTCTCTGTAGCAAGAACAATTGCTGGTTTATATGCTGCAGGAATATGCTCATTTAATTCTAATTTTGTATCACCTGTAATTTCATCAAACTGCTCAATAACAGTTACACCAGGAACAACATCTTCAAATTTCAATACACCTTGTTGTTCAGCGATAATAGGTTCTGAATATGGATCCCACTCTGCAATCACAACTTGAGTAGAAATTTCTGGTGCAGAAAGAGTATCTCCTCTTTGTACCATAGCATCATTACCCACTTTAACAACAGACCCTCTTGAGATATAGTGTCTTGCTGCTTCTCTGTTATTTTCATCAACAATTACTGCAAAAAGACCTTTCTCTTCTACTTTTGTACCTTCTGTAATACTGGCATGTGCTTCAAGGTAATCCCCTTTAAGTAAGAAGAACTTCACTTTACCCTTAGACTCAGCTACGACTTCTTGTGTTACCGGTGCACCATTTTCAACTTTAAGTTCAGAAGCAAAAGGGATACGACTAGGAACAGACCAACCTTCATTAATCACTTCAACAATAGAGTCCCCCTCTTCTACTTTGTCACCATTTTTAAGTGGTAAGAAAAGTTTACCTTCAATCTTACCGGCAACTCCTGCAAGTTCATTAGACTTAGCAACATCTGACTTTCTGAGATTATACTTTACTTCATCTTTACCTTTAGCTTGTACAGAAACAACGATTTCATCATGTGATGTCACAATAGAAACCATACCTGAAACAACTGCCTTAATTTTAGGTTCAACCAAAAGAATACCCGCATTTCTTCTGTTTGCAACAATTAAGTTTCCATCTGTATTTTTATATACATTAAGGTTGTAATACCTTACAAAACCTTCTTTAGTTGCGACAACAGATCTCTCTTCCTTACCAGCAGTTGCAGTACCACCTGTATGGAATGTACGAAGTGTAAGTTGTGTTCCTGGCTCACCAATAGATTGTGCCGCAATAACCCCTACTGCCTCTCCACGTTTCACTATTTTGTTATCTGCCATATTAAGACCATAACATTTAGCACAAATACCCTTAGGTGCTTTACAAGATGATGGAGCTCTCATCACTACTGAACGCACACCTGCATCTTGAACTCTTAAAGCCGTATCCTCATCTATCATCGTACCTTCAGATACAAGTACTTCTGAAGTGATAGGATCGATAATATCTTCAGCCAATACTCTTCCATAGATACGATCGGCTAAAGGCTCGATCATCTCATTACCTACAACGATATCTGAAACTTCAACACCTTCATGTGTACCACAATCTGTTACAGCAATTTTCACGTTTTGTGCAACATCGATAAGTTTTCTTGTCAAGTACCCGGCATTGGCAGTTTTAAGTGCTGTATCGGCAAGACCTTTTCTCGCACCGTGTGTTGAAATAAAGTACTCAAGTACATTTAGACCTTCACGGAAGTTTGACGTAATTGGTGTTTCAATAATAGATCCATCAGATTTCGCCATTAATCCCCTCATACCTGAAAGTTGACGTATCTGAGCCGCAGAACCTCTTGCCCCTGAGTCAGCCATCATATGAACGGAGTTAAATCCATCTTTATCTGCTTTAATTAAAGCCATTAGACCTTCTGCAATTGTATTGTTTGAGTCTGTCCAAATATCAATAATTTTATTATAACGCTCTTGATCAGTTAAAAGTCCCGAACTAAATTGTCTTTGAATCTCTTTCACTTCATCTTTCGCTGTAATAACACTTGATTCTTTAATTTCAGGAATGATAATATCATCAATCGAGATAGAAACACCAACTTTAGTTGCATATTTGAAACCCATATCCTTAAGATTATCAAGGAAACCAGCGGATTCAGATACACCACCTATTTTATAGATGTAATCAACCAATGCACCAATATCTTTTTTCTTTAAAATTTTATTCCAATACTTTTCAGGAACATAGTCAGGTATAATAGATTTTAAAATCAATCTTCCTGCTGTAGAGGTAGCAATTTTTCCTTCTATCACGGTTCTAATACGGGCATTAAGATCAAGTGAATTTTGTTCAAATGCAATTTCAACTTCTTCAACATTAGCAAAAAGTTTATGTTCACCTTTCACATCATTTTTTTCTAGTGTCAGGTAGTAAAGACCTAAAATCATATCTTGTGAAGGTACAGCAATCGCTTTACCTGATGCTGGAAGCAAAATATTCATAGATGCAAGCATCAATACTTTTGCTTCTGCGATAGCCTCATCTGAAAGTGGTACGTGTACCGCCATTTGGTCACCATCGAAGTCGGCGTTGAAGGCAGAACATACTAGTGGGTGCAACTGAATCGCTTTACCCTCGATGAGTCTTGGGTGAAACGCTTGGATTGAAAGCTTATGAAGTGTTGGTGCACGGTTAAGTAAGATAGGATAGTTCTCAACTACCTCTTCTAAACACTCCCATACCTCATTTACCTTTTGTTCAATCATCTTTTTAGCTTGTTTCAGTGTTGTTGCATACCCTTTCTCTTCAAGCTTTGCCATTAGATGTGGCTTGAAAAGTTCAATTGCCATAATTTTTGGTAATCCACATTGATCCATACGCAAATCTGGACCAACAACAATAACAGAACGTCCGGAGAAGTCAACACGCTTACCAAGAAGGTTTTGTCTAAAACGACCCTGTTTACCCTTGATCACTTCAGAGAGTGATTTAAGTGGTCTTTTGTTCGCACCTTTAACTGCGTTGCCTCTTCTACCATTGTCAAAAAGAGCATCTACAGCTTCTTGAAGCATACGCTTTTCATTTCTAACGATGATCTCTGGTGCATCAAGTTCCACAAGTCTTTTCAAACGTTGGTTACGGTTGATCACTCTTCTGTAAAGGTCATTTACATCTGAAACTGCAAATTTACCACCATCAAGACTCACAAGAGGTCTTAAATCTGGTGGTAGTACAGGAAGCTGTGTCAACATCATCCACTCAGGTCTGTTACCTGAATGTAAGAATGCTTCAATAACTTTAAGTCTTTTAACAATAGTTTTTCTTTTAGCTTCTGACTTTGTTGCCTGGATATCTTCTTTAAGTTGAGAAAACATATCTACAAGATCAAGGTCAGCAAGGAGCTCTTGAACAATCTCCCCACCCATTCTTGCATCTAAGTCTGTGTCACCAAAACGCTGCATGATTTGCTGATACTGCTCTTCATTAAGCACATCATACTTAGCAAGTGGATTGGTTCCTTCACTGTCATAACTTGCTTCGCCTGGCGTCTTTACGATATATGCTTCATAGTAAAGTACTCTCTCCAAGTCCTTCATCTTTACACCTAAAAGTGTACCAATACGTGATGGAAGCGAGGAGACATACCAAATATGTGCCACAGGTGCGATAAGATCAATATGCCCCATGCGGTTTCTTCTTACTTTAGAAGAGGTAACTTCAACCCCACATTTTTCACATACAACACCTTTATAACGCATCTTTTTGTATTTACCACAAAGACACTCATAGTCTCTAATTGGTCCAAATATCTTTGCACAGAAAAGACCGTCTCTCTCCGGTTTAAGGGTTCTATAGTTAATTGTTTCTGGTTTTTTTACTTCACCAAAACTCCAAGAGAGTACTTTTTCAGGACTTGCAACTCTAAGTTGTAAAGCTGCTATATCCTTTGGTCTCTCTTCACTGTTAAGATCTATTGGTGTTAAATTCTCTAAAAACTTACTCATTTTCGCCCTCCACTTCTTTTTTACTCTCATATAACTCTGTATCTAACCCAAGTGCCTGAAGCTCTTTGGTCAAAACAAACATGGTCTCTGGTACACCTGACTCTGATACAGACTCACCTTTAGTGATAGCTCTGTATGCCTTAGCTCTACCATCAACATCATCTGACTTAATTGTCAACATCTCTTTAAGAATATGAGATGCACCGTAGGCTTCAAGAGCCCAGACTTCCATCTCTCCAAATCTTTGTCCACCAAAGAGGGCTTTACCACCTACAGGCTGTTGTGTAACAAGCGAGTAAGGTCCAGTTGAACGTGCATGCACTTTCTCATCAACCAAATGGTGAAGTTTAAGCATATACATATACCCAACATTGACTCTCTCAATCATCTCTTCACCCGTCTTACCATCAAAGAGTTTCATCTTACCATCAGAATCAATTTTAGCCAATTCAAATAGCTTATCAAACTCAGTTTGATTTGCCCCTTCAAATACCGGAGCGGCAAACTTCACTCCTCTTGACCAGTCTCTACCATATTTCAGTAGGTCTTCATCAGACATATTTCCAAGAAGCTCTTTAGCATTCATTAGTTTTGCAACATCTGCAATAGCGATCATCTTTGCTCTAAGATCTTGTACAAAGTTTGCTTGTTGATTTGTAAACATATCTTCTATCTGCTCACCTAGTCTTTTACCCACCAATCCAAGGTGTACTTCAAGAATTTGCCCAATATTCATACGAGAAGGAACTCCCAGCGGATTTAAGATAATCTCAACAGGTCTTCCATCTTCCATGTATGGCATATCAATCTCTGGAACAATATTAGAAACGATACCTTTGTTTCCGTGACGTCCAGCCATTTTATCACCCACTTTAAGCTTTCTTTTTGTAGCGATATAAATTTTAACTAACTTTGTTACACCAGAAGGGAGAATATCATCTTTTTCTAGTACAGTAAGTTTCTCTTCATGCTCATTCTTAAGTCTTTTCTTCTGCTTTAAGAAGTAATTTTTAAGTGACTCATACTCTTTTTGCACACTACTATCGTAAGAACGTACGACACCTCTTAGTGCAAATCTATTGACATCCTTAATCACCTCTTCAGGTACTTTAGCACCTGCAAGGTATTCAATTTCACCAATAACTACATCTTGTGTTAACTCTTGGTTAGCAAGATAATGAGCAATACGTAGAATCTCTTCTCTATCTATCATAAGAAGTTGGTCATGATGGTCACCATCTAAAACAGCTTTCTCCTCTTCATAGGCTTGAACTGCTCTAGCATCTTTCTCATAACCTTTTTTTGTAAATACTTTAATATCTACAACAACACCTTCCATAGACGCTGGACAATAGAGTGACTTGTTCACTACATGACCTGCTTTTTCTCCAAAGATTGCACGAAGTAATCTCTCTTCTGGAGTAGGTTTAATTTCACCCTTAGGACTTACTTTACCAACAAGAATCATTCCAGGCTTCACATAGGTACCCATTTGAACAATACCACTCTCATCTAAATGAAGCAGTTCATCTTCACGAATATTTGGAATGTCACGAGTAATCTCTTCTGTACCATGCTTAAGCTCTCTCGCCTCTACCTCTTTCTCGTACGTATGCACAGAGGTAAATGTATCTTCACGTAGGATTTTTTCTGAGATAATAATCGCATCTTCATAGTTGTATCCATACCAAGGCATAAAAGCAACCATAATGTTTTTACCAATTGCAAGCTCACCTTGATCCATATTCGCACCATCTGCAACAACTTGCTTCGCAGCAATTTTATCGCCTAGTTTTACGATTGGTGTTTGTGTAAAGGTAGTATTTTGGTTCGTTCTCATATTTTTTTCTAGTGCATAGTGGTCTATAAATACACCACTCTCATCTTCACCCATAATATAAATATTTTTACCATCTATCTTTTCAACAGTACCTGCTCTTTTTGCTTTCACACACTCCCAAGCATCACGACTTACAATTGCTTCCATACCTGTACCAACAACTGGGGCATCTGTTTTAAGCAATGGTACTGCTTGACGTTGCATGTTTGAACCCATCAATGCACGGTTGGCATCATCATGCTCCAAAAATGGAATCAACGCCGCTGCAGAACCAGAGATCATCAATGGAGAGATATCAATAAGATCAACTCTCTTTGCATCATTAAGCTCAATGTTACCATTGAGTCTAGTCTCAATAAGCTCTTCAACAATACGACCATCTTCGCTAACTACTGTTGATGCTGGAGCAATACACTTGTCCTCTTCTTGCGTAGCAGTAATATAAACAATTTCGTCTGTAACTTGACAATCTTTTACCACTTTATATGGTGCTTCAATAAACCCATGCTCATTTACTTTAGAGTAGGTAGAGAGTGTATTGATAAGACCAATATTTTGCCCCTCTGGAGTCTCAATAGGACAAATACGACCATAATGCGTTGGGTGTACATCCCTTACTTCAAATCCTGCTCTCTCTTTAACAAGTCCCCCTTCACCAAGTGCTGAAAGTCTTCTTTTATGTGTTACTTCTGAAAGTGGATTAGTTTGATCCATAAACTGTGACAATTGTCCTGAAGAGAAGAACTCCAAAATAGTATTTGTAATCATCTTGGAGTTTACTAAATCATGAGGCATTAACTCATCTAATGCTCCAGATACTGTTGTCATTTTATCACGAATCGCTTTTTGCATCTTGATAAGACCTTTATGTAACTCATTACCTAAAAGTTCACCAATTGCTCTAATTCTTCTGTTACCTAAGTGATCTCTATCATCTATATGACCACGACCATTTTTTACTTTAATTAGATACTTTACGGTATTAATAAGATCTTCAGATGTAAGTACAGTAGCATATTCAGGAATATCTAATCCAAGCTTATGGTTCATTTTCATACGACCAACTTTAGTTAAGTCATATCTCTCTGGGTCAAAGAAGAGTTGTCTTAAAAATGCTTTTGCCGCTTCAGGAGTAACTGGCTCACCTGGTCTCATTACTTTATAGATACGAATAGCAGAAAGTACATTTTCATCATCAATATCTTCTGTTTGCTTTAAGAGTCTTAAGCTTTCAGTATCTGCAATGAATGCATTGATAATAGACATATCAGCACCCTCAGCAAGATCATTAATAATTTCTATACTCTCTGCACCCTCTTCAATCATCTTTTTAAGTTTACTCTCATCAAGAGGTGTTACCACATCATAAAGTATCTCTCCACTCTCTTGGTCTATTACAGGTGCAGATAGATACCTTTCCATAAGTACATCAACCGGGTATTCAATCCACTCTAAACCATCATCAATAAGCTTTTGTGCTTTTTTCTTAGTCAGTCTTTTACCTGCATTGATAATCGTATTTCCATCAATATCTTTTACATCATAATCTGCCCTACCAACAAAATCTTCAGCATCAAAGTTCACAAGAAATCTATTATCTTTAATTGTAATCTTTTTTGTTGTATAGAAAAGTTTTATAATATCATCTTTAGAGTAGTCTAATGCCCTAAAAAGAATTGTAACAGGAATTTTTCTTCTTTTATTGATACGTGCATAGAGAATATCCTTAGAGTCATATTCAAAATATAACCATGAACCACGATCAGGAATAATTTGTGCAGAGTAAAGAAGTTTCGCAGCAACCGTAGTTCCCTCTTCTTCTTTAAAAATAACCCCTGGAGAACGGTGAAGTTGGTTTACAATAACTCTCTCAACACCATTTACAACAAATGAAGTTCTATCTGTCATTAATGGAATATCACGTACAAATACTGCTTGTTCTTTTATCTCTTTTGGGTCAAGCTTCTCACCTGTTTTCTCATCTCTATTCCAAATAGTAAGAGAGATATTCATTTTAAGTGATACAGAATAGGTTAAACCTCTCTCCATACACTCTCTTACTGTATATTTAGGCTTAACAACTTCAGAGTTTCTATATGTCAATGTCACTCTATTTTGTTGATCGTGAATAGGGAATGCTGATCTAAAAACCCTCTCTAGTGTAGAGTTTTTTCTATCTTTCACTCCAAGCATTAAAAAATCTTCATAACTTTTTTGCTGAAGTTGAAGTAAATTTGGAATTTCTATCTCTCTTGGTGTTTTTGAGAAATCTACACGAAGTCTGTTACCAGAATGTAAAGAATTTAACATGTTTATCCTTAGGTTGATTAGGTTAGTATAGTTTGTATTAGTTAATTGATTAATATCGTTTTTAGTCTTCAAATTAGACATGATTTAGATACACAAAGAAACTATTAGAGGAGGGTATGAAATGTCTCCGAATAGCTTTTAACTATATCTTAAGAAGGTATGTTGAGTTTAGGCGATATGCCTAAACTTTTTTAAATAAAATTGATTATTTAAGTTCACAAGAAGCACCAGCTTCTTCGATTTGTTTTTTGATCTCTTCTGCTTCTTCTTTAGTTGCAGCTTCTTTAAGTACTGTTGGTACTTCTTCAACAGCAGCTTTTGCTTCTTTAAGTCCAAGACCTGTAATCGCTCTTACTACTTTAATAGCATTGATTTTTTTGTCACCAGCACCTGTAAGTACTACGTCAAATTCTGTTTGCTCTTCAGCAGCTTCGCCACCAGCAGCAGGTCCACCAGCTACTACTGTAGCTTGAGCAGATACGCCAAATTTCTCTTCAAATTCTTTTACAAGCTCAGAAAGCTCAAGTACTGACATGTTTGAGATAAACTCAAGAACATCTTCTTTAGTTGTTGCCA
>JAYEHY010000021.1:0-22293 GCA_034659695.1 Campylobacterota bacterium
TTTGAGATTTTGGTGGATTATGTGATGTATTTGAAGACTTTAGATATAAATATAGATAAATATGCCGATAATGAGAATATCATAAAATACCATTTTGAAGAGGTTATTAATGCCCTAGTTTATGAACTATATTTTAAAGATGAATTTATAGAAAAAGATATAGAGTTTTTAAAATATGCAAAAGAGTATTTTAAACCTATTGATAATTTAAGTGATGAGGAAAAAATAGAAATTATTCATAATGCTTATCAATTATTGACAACTAGGGGCAATAAGATTAAAGATAATTTAGAGCTTATGACTATTAGATTAAAAGATTTGATTTTAACAATCAAGAGGAGTATTTAATGTACATAAACGAAAACTACCTAGAAGAGATGTTCCAAATAAATAGCGTAGAGGACTTCTATACTCTTTACCCTAAAGAAGAATATAAACAATCTTTCGAGAGCCTAAAGAAGCACTATCATGAGGGCAAGTGTAGGCTACTAGCAAAACAGCTAGGCATACTGTTTGAGCCGACATTTAATTACCTTGTAGGGTACGGAAAAACACGGTCTGCATTTTTAAATCAACTCGTAAAAAGTAAAACATCCGACGAACTACTCGCACACCTAGCAGTTACCATGATACTAAACTCTTACAACGACGACGACAGGCTGATAATACATAGCGACCCAGAAGTCATAGAAGACCTCAATTATTTCGAATTTCATGAGCTTGACGATAGAGAAAATGTGAAAGCATATTATGAATTGATAGAATTGTCTGCCAAGGATAATTGGTATCAAATAGAAACAACCCTATGGAAATGGGCAGATAAATTTAATATATCTCATGATAGATTCCCAAGAGACAGAAACAGTCTTTTGGAGCTAACAGAGCTAGAAATCATCGACGAGAAGATTATAACTCCAGCCAAAGAGATAGATGAATTTATGGCGAATTTAGACCCAGATAAGGAGGAAGAAATATTTTATCTACCTCAAGAGCTTTTTGAACTCACCAAGCTCACAAAACTCGAAGTATTTGCAATGAATTTAACCTATCTTCCCGACGAAATAGAAAAACTACAGAACCTTAAAGAATTGAGGTTATCCATGAACTTACTAGAGATGATACCATCAAGCATAGGAAATTTGAAGCACCTTAACACCTTGGAACTCAACATCAATTTCCTTCAAGAGATACCCATCACTTTAGCTAATCTCAAAAATCTAAAGTACCTAGATGTAAGTGGCAATGAACTCACTATCACTGATAATCAAGCATATTGGCTCCATGAATTAGCAGAGAGTGGATGCGAAGTTATGTGGGATGAAGAAACCACAATCATTCTTAGTTCAGATGATGAATGTGAGGAAGAGGAAGAGCATCAACTTATGGAGATGTTTGGTGGCGAAGAGGGCATGACGAGGATGCTAGAAAGTCTAATGGCAAACGATAAGTAATGCACCAAAATTATACTAAGTTAGCAAAAATAAAAGGTCAATGATGACCATAGCATTAAATAGCCCTATATATAGCGTGACACATTACATGAGCGATAAAGCCTATGCAACTATCAAAAACCTGATACAATACTTAATACCAACAAATTGCCCCACAAAAGAAGAACCTAAAGAGGTAAGAGGAAATATAAGAGAGTTGAGAGATAAACTATGAAAAATATCATCCGATACCAAGTCAAATCATCTATTGAATATTTAGCTTTAAATAGACATCTTGCAAAACTCGGAAGTGGTGCTTTAGCCCCACCATTTGACGAGGCTAAAGCCATCGTTTCTGATGAGTTTTGTAAGAACTCTAATAATTCAATAAAAATAGAAAACATAAAAGTATTGATAGTCTCTGACGATGTTGATTTATATAAAAATATCTTAGTCAAGTTAAATGTAAATTCTGAAAATATAAGAACTATTACTATCTCAAATTTTGACTTTTTTACAAAGGAAAGCTTAATCGATAATAGCTTTGATTTAATTATAGGAAATCCACCCAATACAAGACAAGAAAAGCTAAAATCTATTAAGCCCTTATTGCTTGAATATGAGTCATATTTTGAAACAGCTGATTTGAATGTATATCTATTTGAAAAAGGATTTAGACTACTTAAAGAGGGAGGCGTATTAAGTTATTATATCGATAGTAAATATAAAAAAGCACGATATGCAAAGAATTTTAGAAATTTTATTTTAAATAATGTAAATATTTTAGAATATATTGATTTTGATGATAAAAGTATATTGACTTATCAAAAATCAAAAGAAAAAAGTGTTGATTTTTCTTATTGTAAAATAACGAATAAGTGCAAGAATATCACAGATTTTATAGATAAAAATAGTTATAAATATTTGATAAATGACTTATCAATTAAGGAGTTTAAATTTTTATCGTTAAAACAGATAGAGATAAAACATAAAATTGAAAATATGGGACTACTGAATATCCTTTCATTTTTAAACTATAGGGTAGTAAATTTTTATAAATATATAATAAATTTTGAAGATATTGATAAATTAAAAAGTTTTGAAATCTCAAAAGAAGCTCAAAAACCCTTTGAAATCCTAGTAGATTATATCCTCTTTGCTAAAGAGAAAAATATGAGTTTAGAGGCTTCACTTTTTGAATCTATCATTGATGGAATGGTGTATGATTTGTATTTTGAAGAGGAGATGAAGAAAGGGGATTGTTTTATTTCTGATGAGGTGAAGAAAGTCTTAGGTGAATTTGATAGTGAAAAGATAGAGGAAGTGTATAAAGTTTTTAAAAATAATAAAACCGTACAGAGAGGATTGATATATAGTCGTATTGTATCAGTAGTAGAAGTGATAAATGGAGCTAAAAAATGATAAAAATAGATAAAATAGCGTTACATAATTTTAGATTTTTTATAGATGAAGAGGAGAATAATACCTTTTATCCAAATGCAAAAGGTATGCTTGTTTATGGAGAAAATGGGAGTGGTAAGAGTTCGCTTTATAAGGCTTTTGAGTTTTTGACTAAACCAACAATAGCAGAAGAAGAGTTTGCAAAAAGTATAAATATATTTAAGCAAGATGATGCTTACTTAGATTTTGAATTTGATAATAATGAGACATTAAAAATAGATGGAGACCATCTAAGTTTGGGTAGTGATTATGATTTTATCAAGACATTGTCCGTTTCTAAACCTATTATAGATTATAAGTTATTACTTAAAGTCTCTTACTCAATAGAACAAGAAGAAAAGAAAAATTTATATAAATTTTTTGAAAATATATTGTCTGAATATCCAATAAGTGGAAATAAAATTCTAAAAAATTTAAAAGAAGAAGAAGATGAAAGTTATTTTTCTGTTTTTGAAAAGATTTTAAAAGATGAGTTATTTGATGAGATTAATATTTTTTTAGGAAAGTTTAAACAAAACTTTACACTTACAGAGATAAATTTTAATTTTGGATTTCATAAAGTAAATTTGGAAGTAGAGTATTTTGATAAGAAGGTAGAAGAGTATCAAAACTTTCTAAATGAAGCTCGATTATCAGCATTGGCTATGAGTATATATTTTGCTATTATCAAAAAACAATTTGATAAGCTAGAAGAGAATAGTCTTAAAGTATTGGTCTTAGATGATATATTGATCTCTCTTGATATGAGTAATAGACTCAATTTATTAGAGATACTAAAAAGTGAATTTTCTGATTTTCAAATCTTTTTCTTTACTCATGATAAAGCTCTATTTGAAATATTTAAAGATAAAATGTCATGGAGAGCGTATGAGATTTATGTAGATAAGAGTGAAGAGGGATTTGAGATACCATTTGTTAAAAAATCAAACTCATTTATAGAACAAGCCAAGTATCAAAAGCAGCAAAAAAATTATGATTGTTCTGCGAATTTATTGCGACAATATACAGAAAAGCTCTTATGCAAATTTTTACCTGTAGATAAATTAGTCAATAAAAACTGTAAGCAACTAGACTTAAATGGACTTCTACAAAATGCTGTAGCATTTGAGAACAGCAATGAGGAGAAGAATCAAAGCATTATTGACATATTGGAGAGTTTAAAAACCTATAGAACTACAGTTTTAAATCCTGCTTCACATTATGATGATGTCAATGTTTATAAAAGTGAATTAAATGACATAATTTTAATACTAAATAACTTTGAGAGTGAAATACCATAACAAATGAATAAAATATACATCACAGACCTAGACCATACTTTTTTACGCAGTGACCACAGTATAAGTGACTTTTCTACTAAGGTATGGAATGAAAAAGCTAAACACTCCATACTGTCTATAGCAACTGCTAGAAGTTACCAGAAATCTCATGATTTTTTGAAAAAACTACATCTTGATGCTCCTATGATACTACTCGATGGTACCATGATAGTAAGTCCAGAGAAGAAACTTATAGCGTTAAAAACTATAAACAAAGCATTGGGTGACGCAGTAGTTGAAGTAGGCTTAACGTTTGACATTGACCCTTTCATTATAGGGCTTAAAGATATGAATCTCAATGAAGCATTTTTGTACCCTCGCAAACTAAATGAGCAACAGAAGTTTGTATTAAAAGGTTATAAAGATGATCCTCGTATGCAGTTTAATCCTAAAAATAAAACCATGGAGATGACACTTAAAATCGTCTATTTTGGAGAGTACAAAACACTTAAACCACTTACTGACAAACTCAAAACTACTTTTAGCGATGCCATAGAGTGTAAACTCTCCCCTGAAAAATACTCTAACAGCTACTTCCTAACTATCCTTCACCCAGAAGGAGACAAAGCCCATGCCCTACAAAAAGTACTAGAGTACTTAGAACGCGATACTGAAGATGTCACTGTATTTGGCGATAGTATCAATGACATAGGTATGTTTAAACTAGCAGGTAAATCTGTTGCCGTTTCAAATGCTTTAGATGAAGTAAAAGCTGTAGCAAATGTCGTACTACCAGACTCTAATGATGAAGATGGTGTTGCAAGATATTTAGAGAAAATTTATGATATTTAATAACCTTGATTTTTTAACAGACCTACCTTTAACAGAGTATGCAAAGTATTTTGGTACAAGTAAAAAGCTTAAGCATACTTCTAAACGCTTTCGTTCTAACATGATGCTTAACCCTCTTAAGCTTAAACATCTCAACCGCATAGATGAGAGTAGTGCAGATATGATAACGCTTAATTTAGAAGATGCTATTGCTCCTAGTCGTAAAAAAGAGGCTCTTATGAATATTGCTCTTTTTCTCTCTCATATGAAGAGATCTAACTCTTTTATTATTGTAAGAACTAACCCTCTTAATGAAGGAGGAGCTGAGGAGATTGCATTTCTTAATGACTTTGGATTTGATGCGGTACGAGTGCCAAAAGTAAAAAACCAAACTGAAATAGCACAGATACTTACCCTACTCTCTAAAGACAAAGAGTTGCACATTTCATTAGAGACAAAAGAGGCTTTTGAACATTTGAGCAGACTTCGTATAGATGAACGCCTAACTATAGCCAATTTGGGTATTTTAGATTTACTTACATCATTGGGTTTACCTCAGTCTATAGTGACACTCAACAACCCTACTATAGACTACATTCTCTCTAAGTTTTTAGTAAGTGCTAAGATAGCGGGTATTCACCCTATATCATTTATGTTTCAGGAGTACAATGATACCGATACCTTTACCGCATGGTGTCAACGAGAAAAAATGATGGGGTTTGAGAGTAAAGCGTGTATGGGTCCAAAACAGGTAGCAATAGCCAATAAGCTATTTAGTATAGACCCAAATGAAATACAAAGGGCTAAAACTATTAAGCATCTTTTTGAGACGCAAAGTCAACAAAACAACCATGGCTTTATGGATGAAAAGTATGGCTTTATAGATGAACCCATCTACAGAGACAGCTTGTTAGTTCTTAATAAAATCTAACTTCTAGCCTCTCTTCTCCATTCACTAAAATCATATCTTTTTCAACTTTTTCATCATAAATAAAGATACCTATCTTTTTTTCATAACTGCCTGAAAGATCATAATCTTTAGCATTTTTTAGCGTAATTTTATCTGATGCAGACACACTACCTAGTTTTTCACGTAACTCATCTGTAAGTATAAGCTCTACAGTGTAAGATAGAGATATATACTTCTTTTTAACTTCAAATCTTTTTACTTTACAGTAATCATGATCACTCTCTTTTATGGCTATTTCTACAAATTCTGGTACTTCATTTTTAAAATCTACTACAAGTTCACACACTTCCTCATCACACTCATTTCCAACATGAGAAATAGATAAATCAGATAATCTTAAATTAAATTTCTTTTCTAGCTCTGCTTGACATGAATTTATACCTTCAACACGCATAGTAAATTTCTCTTTAATAGGTAACTTATAGGCATTAAACTCTTCCGTTGTCTCCGTTATACTTGTATTTACTGTGCTTATTGTACTAGTTACTGTACTAGCAATAGGGTCAATATAATCTGATAGGATTTTTAATCCTATAATAATAAAAGTAGTTGCCCAAAAATATATAAGACCTTTTCTAATGTTTTCGTACAACATCTGTTTTCCTTAGCGTTAATAAAAATTTTATTAGAGTTCTTGAAAAACCCTGGAAGTGATGCTTTAGCTTCACCATGCGACGAGGCTAAAGCCATCGTTTCCGATAAGTTTTACAAGATTTCTATTATATATAATATTTCATTAAAAAAATCTTACTATAATTTGACTATATGTTAATTAAATTTAAGGAAACAAATTTGCACACTTTTAAGCTTATTTTACTTACACTAGTTATGCCACTACTTCTACTTGCCAATGATGACAGACCACCTATCAAATATAATTTTATGGCCAAAAAAGAGGTACGTAATTTCATCAATATGATGGTAAAAAAACACCATTTTAAACGTTCATATATGAACAGTGTTCTTAAAAATGCGAGACTAGACAGAGACACACTAGACAGATACACAGGACGTTATAAAGTTGGCTCAACTAATGGCTCATGGGAACGGTACAAAGCCCATGTACTTGACCCTGTAAGTTTAGCAAAAGCGAAAAAATTTAAAAGAAAATACTATAAAACTCTCAAAAAAGCCAGTAGGGAGTACAAGGTAGATATGAACTACATAGTCGGATTTATAGGTGTCGAGAGTAAATTTGGTGAATATAGTGGAGACTACCGTGTACTTGACTCTTTAGCAACCCTAGCTTTTCATAAAAATCGTATGAAAAAGTTCTTTAAGTCAGAGTTTAAGCACCTCTTTCTAATGGCACGAGAACAAGGCTATGATATTAAAAAACTTCAAGGCTCATTTGCAGGTGCAATGGGAATGGCACAACAAGTCCCTTCTGTTTTTAGAAAGTTTGGCATGGACTACAACCGTGACGGAGTAAAAGACCCTTGGGACTTAGAAGACAGCATAGGTATTATTGCAAGGTTTATGCATAAAAAGGGTTGGAGAAAAGGTGCATTGGTTGCTGTAGCCACTAAGTTTAAGGGTAAACGCTATCGTAGGCTAAAAACTACGCATAGACGTACAAAACCTCTAAGTACTATATTAAAATATGGTGTTAAGCCTGTGAGTCATTTCAATGAGTCAAGAGCTTACTTACTCAAAAACCGTAACCTAACACATGATGACATTTGGCTAGGAGCAAAAAACTTTAAAGTACTTACACGTTACAACAACTCAACCTCTTACGGTATGGCTATTCACCTCATAGCAGAACATGTAAAGTAAAACCCTAAAGCAGTTTAAGAGCTACAACTTAACTTTTTATTTTTAAACGCTTCAGGTGTAGCACCCGCCCATCTCTCATACACTTCATGCTCATCATACGGATAATGGGCAATGTCAAACAGTGCATTAACCAAAGTAAAGTCATCGTTATACGCCGCATCTATCGCCTCTTGAAGCATATAGTTTTTTAGTACAAATTTTGGATTGACTTGAAGCATTTTTCTGCCTCTATCTTCCATACTTGTAGTGTTGGATTCTAAACGTTTATCATAATTATCTAACCATTCATTCATAGGTTTATGGTAAAGTCCCAACTTTAGTAGTGCTTTTCTCTCACCGGTATAACGACTTAGTGTTCTAAAAAAGCATGTATAATCTACACTTAATCCCTGCATCATACTAAAGAGTTGTGTGATTAGCTCTGCATCACCCTCTTCTTGTTTATCTAAGCCTAGCTTTTTACTCATCAAGTAGAGAAGATGCTGTGTATAGAGTCTTCCATAGTGTTTAAGTATGTTTTCCATCTTTTCACTCTCTATAAGTGGAGAGAGTGCTTCCATTAACGCTTTAAGGTTCCACTCTCCTATGGAGGGTTGATTACCAAAACTGTAACGTCCATGAGCATCGGTATGATTACAGACATTATGTATATCATAGTCATCTAAAAATGCATAAGGTCCATAGTCTATTGTAAGTCCTGCGATAGACATATTGTCTGTATTCATCACTCCATGATTAAAACCTACCGCTTGCCACTGTGCCATTAACTGTGCAGTTTTACCTACTACCTCCGTAAAGAAATAGAGATAACGGTTCTCTTCAATCAGTAAATGAGGATACGACTCTTCTATCGCATAGTCAAGCAGTGCCTTTAACTCTTTGTACTGTTTTTTATGAGAAAAATACTCAAATGTGCCAAAACGTACCCATGAGGAAGAAACACGAAGTACCATTGCTGTACTCTCCCAGTCCTCTCTAAAAACTTTTTGTTTAGACCCTAGAAGTGCCAAAGCCCTTGTTGTCTCTATGCCTAGCCCATACATCGCTTCACTCATAAGATACTCTCGTATAGAGGAGCGTAACACTGCTCTACCATCACCTGAACGTGAATATCGTGTAAGCCCTGCCCCTTTAAGCTGTAAATGCTGATTACCGTACATAGATGGTACTGTACCTATGTTAATGGCCCTACCATCACCTAAACGTGGGACATAAAAACCAAACTGATGTCCTGCATAACACATAGCAAAAGGCTCTGATCCTGCTAAGGCTAAGGCACCATTGCTAAAGTTAACAAAAGCTTTACTAGATAACTCCTCTTCATCAAGGTTTAAAGTCTCTGCCATAGATTTATTGGCATGGATTAAATACCCCTCTCTCAAAGGTGTAGGTTTTACTTTTTGGTAGCACTCATCAGGCAACGCTAAATAGGGATTGGTTAATTTTATTTCATTTAATTTCATACTTACATAGTACCTATGGAAACTTTGATGCGACTTAAGCCAAATAGGGATATAATAACGCCAATTATATACGAAGGAATAGATATGGGTAGAGCATTTGAATATCGTAAAGCATCAAAACTAAAAAGATGGGGAGCAATGTCAAAACTGTTTCCTAAGTTAGGGAACATCATTACCATGGCTGCAAAAGCAGGTAGCCCTGACCCAGATATGAACCCTACACTTCGTACAGCAATTCTCAATGCTAAAGCACAAAACATGCCTAAACACAACATTGAAGCAGCCATAAAAAGAGCGCAAGGCAAAGATGCTGCTGACATTAAAGAGATTCACTATGAAGCAAAGGGACCTTATGGTGTACAACTCATCATTGACTGTGCAACAGACAATGGAACAAGAACTGTTGCCAACGTAAAAGCTGCCCTTGTAAGAAACAAATCTGAAATGCTAACTTCTGGTTCACTAAACTTCATGTTTACTCAAAAATCTGTATTTACGTTTTACAAAACAGAAGGTATGGATATAGAAGAGCTTGAACTAGAACTCATAGATGCAGGTCTTGAAGAGATAGAAGAGAGTGTTGAACCTCAAGAAGAGGGTGAAGACAGAGCCATTATTAAAATCTTTGGAGAGTTTGCAGCATTTGGAGACTTAAACAAAGCCCTAGAAGAGATGAACATAGAAGTCAAATCAGCAAAACATGAACGTATTGCCAATACTCCTATAGAGTTAACAGACGAGCAGATGGAAGAGCTAGATGTACTCATAGACAAACTAGAAGATGACGAAGATGTACAGGCAGTTTATACAAATATAAATTAATTACCTACAACTTCAACAGCTAAAGCTGTTGAAGCTCTTTCATTACACAAAAACAAAATCAAGCCTCTATAATCCATAAAATGATACACTTAATATCATACTAGGAGGAATCCATGAAATTTTTACATATAAGTGATTTACATTTTCATAGAACGAATAAGAAAAATACTAAAGTTAAAATGATGCTTCAGACTATAAAAATCAAGTATCCAAATCATTATTTAATTGTCACAGGAGATATTACAGATGATGGCAGTAGTAGGCAATATAGGCATGCATATAAAGCATTAAAAAAGTTTATGGGTAAAATATTTATTTGTCCAGGTAATCATGATTTTGGAGTAGTAGGTAACTTCTATTCTAAAAAAAGGGCTAAGAAGTTTGATAGATATCTTGCAACACCACTCAATCAACATGGAACATTCTATGGAGATAATAAACCTGTTGTGAATGTTGTAACTGATAATAATGATTCGGTAATGCTAATAGCTCTTGATAGTAATTTAGAAACAAAACACATATTTGATTTCTCTTGTGGTAAAATAGGAAAGAGTCAATTAAGTGGTGTAAAATCGATTTTATTTGATCCTCTGACATCTACTATGCAGAAAATTATTTTCTTTCATCATCACCCTTTTATTGTCAATGACAATACAATGAAACTAAAAGATGCAGATAAAATTATGAAATTACTTGATAGGAAAATAGAAATATTAATGTTTGGACATAAACACAAATCTAAATATTGGAAAAATAAAAAGGGTATTGAGCATATCTTAGCCTCTGATAATTCTCCAGGTACTAAAAATAGAATAAGAGAAATCGATATAAACAAAGGGGTTATAAAAGTAACTACAATTCAGCTATAAGAGTTAAATTTATTATTTTTACTTGAATACCCCTTGTGTTATTCTTTATAAATTAATGTCCGTGTTTTTCAATAAACTCTTCATAGCCACCTTCAAAGTCTATGAGTGTACCATCATCGTTTATCTTGATGATACGATTGGCAAAGGCATCTATAAGTTCTCTATCGTGAGAGACACAGATAACTCCGCCTTTGTAGTTGTGCAATGCCTCACCAAGCGATACAATAGCTTCTAGGTCAAGGTGGTTATTTGGCTCATCCATAACTAAAAAGTTTGATGAATCCATCATAATTTTACTTAACATTACACGGTGTTTTTCTCCACCTGAACAAGCATCCACTTTTTTCTTCTGCTCTTCACCAGAAAAGAGCATACGACCCAATGTTTTTCTAATGTCATCTATATGCCATTTAGGGTCAAATCCTTGTATCCACTGAGGAAGTTCATCATCTCCTACCACTAAGTCTGTTGTATTTTGTGGGAAGTAAGAGTGTGTTATCGTTTGCCCCCATTTAAATCTACCACTATCTGCTTCTATCTCTTCCATAAGAATTTGAAGTAGTGTTGTTTTACCTACTCCATTACTACCAATAAGAGCAACTTTTTCACCTTTATTTATTTTAAGGGTAAGGTTTTCAAATACTTTTTCACCATCATAACTCTTAGAGAGTCCTTCAATCTCAACCACTTCATTACCAATATCTCTATGGGCCTTAAACATAATAGATGGATCACGTCTACTTGAGAGTTTAATGGCTTGAACATCGAGTTTATCTAACTGCTTTTGACGAGATGTCGCTTGTTTTGCCTTAGAGGCATTTGCAGAGAATCGTGTAATAAACTTCTCTAACTCCTCTTTCTCTTTAAGCCCTTTTGCTCTGTCAGTCTCTGCTTGTTTTGCTATAAGATTTGCTGCAATATACCACTCATCGTAGTTACCTGTAAATTCACGGATATTTTGAAAGTCAAGGTCAAGAATATGCGTTACAACACCATTAATAAAGTGTCTATCGTGAGAGATTACAAGTAGAGTACCCTCATGACGTTTAAGCTCATTTTCTAACCATGAGATAGTCTCCATATCAAGGTTATTTGTAGGTTCATCAAGTAACAGTACATCTGGTTTTAAAAATAGTACTTGTGCAAGTAGGATTTTAAATTTATCTCCACCTGTAAGTGAAGACATAAGGTCGCTATGCTGTGCAACAGGAAAACCTAAAGATTGTAATAGTTTTTCTATCTTTACATCAGACTCATACGTTGGGTCTTCATCTGCACATATCATCTCTAGCTCACCTAAACGGTTATTGACTGCATCACTCTCAAAGTCACCCTCCATATAGAGTTTCTCTTTCTCTTTTTGTGCATCAAAAAGTTTTTTATTACCATAAAGTACAGCATCTGTTAGTGTGTACTCTTCAAAAGCATACTGATTCTGCCCAAGGACACCTAGTTTTAGTCCTGGTTGAAGTTGTACCTCTCCATCACTCTGCTCAATCTCTCCTGAGAGTATTTTAATAAATGTAGATTTACCTGCACCATTTGCACCTATAAGTCCATAGCGTTTACCTATATCTAAAGTCATATTTATTTTGTCAAAAAGCACTCTTTTTCCGTAACGTTGTGTTAAATTTACTGTACTAAGCAAGTTCTGTCCTTGTGTATTTGTTTCTATAATTAATGCGATTTTACCCAAATGTTCTGAAAGTGAGAGATTGGAAGTATAGATATAAACCCTTGCTTTATCTACCTTCTGTAAAATCTCTATAAATCATACCTATAACTTGGTAAAGCTTCTCTTTAAGTTCTACCCCTACAAGTACTCCAAAAACTGCACCAAATATTGCCCATCCTGAATCTAAATAGTAATCCCCTACTGCATAGCCTATACCTCCAAATAACATCATAGAGATAAGCAGTTGTATATTAAATGTTCTCTGTTTTTTCAAAACAGATTTTAGAAAAGTAAATATTCCTATCAGTATGGCAAAGAGCAGTAAGGTTCTCATGGCTATATCCTAAAAATCTTATCTAATAAAGTTTCTACCGAACTCAGTGATTGTTTCCAAATGCTTTGCAAACACTTCTGGTTTTATAAATCCTGTTAAGCTTTTCTCTTGTATGTATTTGTTGTCTTTTCCAAAGAAGATGATGTTTGGAGTACCGAAGAGTTCGTACTCTTTTAGTAGGGCTTTGTCATCATCACTGTTGGCTGTGAGGTCTATTTTAATAAAGGTAAAGTTTTTAAGTTGTTCTTGTACTTTAGGGTGAGGAAAAGTAATGACTTCTAATTCTGTACAAGCAGTACATGAGTCTTTTCCAAAGTCAACTACGACAGGCTTACTTGAAGCTTTAACCTCTTTCATAAGACGCGCTACTGAGTAGCCCAAGTGTTTGCTTTTATCTACCTCAACTGCTGCTACAGCTTTTGCTCCCGAGGTGAATTTTGCGTAAGGGTGAAGCATAGAAGTAGCTCCACTTACAGCACCTATAAAAAGTGATGCTCCATAAAGCATAAACACCATCGCTAAAAGCTGAAAGAGTTTTGCCACCCCTTTGCTTTCACTATTAGAGTTAAATACTCCCATGTAGAGTGCAACTCCCATAAAGAGCAGTGACCATATAAGCAGTGTTAAACCATCTGGTAAAATACGTGCTAACATAAAGACCGCTAGTCCAAGCATCATCACACCAAATACTTGTGAAACACGTGTCATCCAACCACCAGGTTTAGGCATAAACTTCCCTGCTCCAACACCTACAAGCAGTAGTGGTAGACCCATTCCCATACTCATAACAAAAAGTGCCAATCCACCAAGTAGTGCATCACCTGTATGAGAGATGAAGAGTACAGCCCCACCTAATGGCGGTGCAACACAAGGTCCTACAATAAGTGCTGAGAGGAGTCCCATAACAGCAGTTCCAACAAGCCCCCCTTTTTGCCCTGCATCATCACTTACACTAGAGAGTTTAGACTGCCATGAAGCGGGAAGAGCTATTTCGTAATAACCAAAAAGTGAAAATGCAAGGGCTACAAACATAGCCGCAAAAACCGTAAGTACCCAAGGGTTTTGCATTGCCGCTTGAATATCTGCTCCAAGTACACCTGCAACTATACCTACGACAGTATAAGTCAATGCCATAGAGACTACATAAACCAAAGAGGTAAAAAAGGCTTTTGCCACACTTGGTTTTCCATCGCTAGACTGAGAAACGATGATAGAAGATAATATAGGAATCATAGGAAAGATACAAGGGGTCAATGCTAAAAGAAGTCCAAAAATAAAGAAAAGTAAAATAATAAAAAATGAACTTTCAGACCCCAATACATCTGCTATTTTAGCTGTATTACCCTCTTGACTTAATGAAGCTATTTTATCCAATAATCCTAATTCTGTACCTTTAAATGTAAATTTTTTACTAATAGGCTGATAACAGATACCTCTATCTGAACACCCTTCAAATGAGATAGTCAAAGTGTACGCTCCTGCTATCTCTGACTCTATCATCTTAACGGGGATAGAGACAGTTACCTCTTTCTCATATACTTTGTCTCCATCAAAGTCATGAGCTTTAGGTTTTACTACTTCAAGAGGCATACTCTTGGGTGCAGTTATTTCATATTTTAATGTATTTTCATAGACATGAATAGCCTCTGCTATGATGAGTTTTGTCTCTATAAAGTCGCCATTTTTCACGGCACTGACTTGAAATGCTATATCAGGTGATAAAAATTTTTGTTTTTTTAATGCGCTGCCAAAATCTGCAAATACTAATGTACTAAAAAGCAGACTTGCTAAAAGTAACAATTTAAAAATATTTTTCATTTTCTCTCTTCTTGGTATTAAAGTTTTATACTATTGTATTATGATATACGTAATATTAACGAATAATAGTCAATCAAATATTAACCTATAAAACTGAAGGTATTAAAAATGTCAAATCATCTTAAAAATGAACACTCACCTTACTTACAACAACATGCAAATAATCCTGTAGATTGGTACCCCTGGGGTGAAAAAGCTTTTAAAAAGGCAGAGAAAGAGCATAAACCTCTCTTTTTATCTATAGGGTACAGTTCATGCCACTGGTGTCATGTTATGCAAGAAGAGTCTTTTTCAGATGAGAAAACAGCAAAAATCTTAAATGATAAATTTATCTGTATTAAGGTTGACAAAGAGGAGCGTCCTGACATAGACAAATATTTTCAAGATGTTTACCGTCTTATGAATGGTCGTTCTGGTGGCTGGCCTACTTCTATTTTTTTAACCCAAGATATGAAACCATTTTATGCAGCAACCTACATACCTGATGAACCCAGGTACGGTATGATGAGCTTTAAAGCCCTACTTGATGTTATAAGCAATAAATACATGCATGAAAAAAAGACTCTAGTAACAGAAGCAGACCGTGTACTACAACACTTGCATCCCAAAGAAGACAAGATACAGGCAACCAAACTTGATGAGAGTATCATAGCAAGAGCATTAGACCAAGCTAAACAGCTCTTTGACAGTGAAAATGGAGGCTTTAACAAAGCACCTAAATTTCCACAAGTCTCTACGCTTGAGATGCTTTTAGATTTACACCGATTGACAGGAGAAGAAGAGGCACTTAAAATGAGTCTACTTTCATTAGATGCTATGGCAAAAGGTGGCTTACATGACTTAATAGATGGTGGTTTTTGTCGTTACTCTACAGACAATGATTGGCTAATACCTCACTTTGAGAAGATGACTTATGATAACGCTTTACTCTCTCAAGTTTACCTCAAAGCATACCATATAACTGAAAATACTTTTTATAAAAATATTGCCTTTAAGACGATAGATTTTATGTTAGAAAAGATGTCTAAAAACGGACTTTTCTACTCTGCTTCAGATGCAGACTTAGAGGGAGAAGAGGGGAAATATTTTGTCTACAGTTATGATCAAGCACTCAAAGCATTTAAAAAAGCTGCTATTGCTACAGATAATCATGTGGCGTTGGCAAAAGCATTAAACATAACAAAAGAGGGGAATTTTGAGGGTAAAAATATTATTAGAGTTAATATATCTGATACTTCAGCCATACCTCACTACGAAGAAGCAATAAAAGCACTTAAAGAGAAAAGAGAAAAACGTACCTATCCATTTATAGACAAAAAAGTATTGGTAAGCTGGAATGCCATGATGATAAAATCTCTTTTTATCGCAGGAAGAGTAGATAAAAAGTATTTGACAACTGCCAAGAACTCACTAGATACACTCTTAAAAACTATGTATAGCAACTCTAAACTTTTCCACTCTACACTTATGGGTAAAGCACCTAAAATAGAAGCATTCTTGGAAGACTATGCCTTTTTAGGAGAAACACTTATTGAAGCTTATGAGAGTACATTAGATGAAACATACCTTATCATAGCCACACAGTTAGCAAACAGTGCCATAGAGAAATATTATGAACATGGTAAATGGAAATTCTCTCGTGGTGAATTTGAAACAGATGCAGACACTAATGACAGCTCTTACCCCTCATCCGTCTCAACTATTATCTCTTTACTTCACAGTCTCTCATCTTTAGTTGATCCTGTCTATAAAAAATTTGTTTTTAAAACATTAGAGATTAACTCTTACGATGTCATGCGTCAACCTATCACTACCCCTAAAATGACCTCTATGATAATACGTTACCTTAGAGATGACATCATCATTAAAGCAAAAGAGGAAAATCTGACCCAAAATATCAACCAAATAGATAATATTAGTTACCCTTTTACACTCTTTAAAAATGACACAAATAGTGGTTTTATGCTTTGCAATTCAAACAGTTGCTTTGGACATGAGAAAGATTTTGAGGAAGTTTTAGAGGTTTTAAAGAAGAGATAGTAACTGCTGCTTATGGGGTTATTAAGGGGAGTAAGAGAGTGAGTTATACCAAATACAAGTAAATTGGTATTATTTTACTCAGCAAAATACCTTTTTCTCTTTGACTCTTTTAACAGATTCAGGTCTGCAACGATAAAACCATCGATACAGTTGTTGAAGTCTTTATCATATCCAAAATCCAAAAACTTCACACCATCCTCTTCACAGAGTTCTCCATACTGTTTATAGAGTGTTGGTACTGTATAACCCATAAAGCCCAGCTCCTCTTTAAGGGTACGCAAATCTGCTCTATAGTTATCTCCAGCAAATATCTCTTTACAATACTTCTCTACCCCTTCAGAGTGATAATAAGGTGTTTTATGACTTACCAACGCTTCATTTGAACCAAAATAGTGCGTATAAAAATAGATCAACATCCCTTTTGCTTTAGCATTGAACGAATCACTGAGACTCACTGCACCAAAAAGAAAGCGAATATTCGGCTGCTTCTTGAGATACGCTCCTATCCCCTGCCATAGATAATCTAAAGCCCTAGAGTTCCAGTACTTGGGTTGCACAAAACTTCTTCCAAGTTCCAATCCATGTTCAAGATGATACTCAAAATTTTCATCAAACTTAAAAAGTGTTTCCGTATACAACCCATCTACATCAAAGTCCTCTATGATCTCTTTACAAAGCCCTAAACGATAGGCTCCAGCAATCTCTAGTGCTTCATCATCCCATATAATCATATGTTTATAGTAAAAATCATATTCGTCTATATCTCGTTTTTTTCCAGACCCCTCCCCCACATGACGAAAACTGACCTCACGCAATCTTCCTATCTCTTTGATTACACAATTTTCTATCTCTGATTCATATACAATGATGCTTTTACCATCTGTTGTCTCTCCGAGAAGTGTTCCATTTTTAAGTTCAGCTTTGAGTTCAGATCTCACTTCAGGGACAGATATTTCATTTTGTGTTGCAAAAACCGGTTTATGACTTTTAGCTACTTTATAGAGGTGTTTTCTAAGAAGTTTAACTGTCTCGTTTTTCGATAGGTTTGGTAAGTTATAGGCATCAAAAGGGATAGTTTTTCCTATCTTAAACTCTATGGTTTTCCCTTTTGCCTTAAACATTTCATGTGGAAGTGTTGCGGTTGCCAAAGAGCGGTTTATCATAGAGAGCAGATAAAAGTTTTTAGAATTTTTTGCTTTGATATAGATAGGTAGTATCGGTGCTTGCATTTTAGATGATATTTTTAAAAATCCACTCTTCCAAGGGGTATCTTTAATACCATTTGGCTTTGCTCGACTTACTTCTCCAGAGGGAAAGATAATGACAGCTTCTTCTGCTTCCAACGCTTTATAGATGCCCTTAACCGTCTCTTTATCCATCTTCCCATTGATATTATCTACTGGGATAATGATATCCTTAAGGTTCTCAAGCTGATATAAAAAAGAGTTTGCTACTATTTTAATATCTTTACGTACATCTTTAAGTAGATGTAAAAGTGCCATAGCATCTAGTGCACCTAGAGGATGATTGGCAATGATAACAAGTCGTCCATATGAGGGGATACGTGCTAACTCATTGGTTTTTAATGCCACAGAAATATCAAAATAATCTAAGATGCTTTCTATAAAACTAAAGGTATCTTTATGTGCATTCTCTTCCATAAAAGTGTTAATCTGGTTTTCATGGAAAAGCTTTTTCATTGCAGAGAACAATATTTTTTTTGCCGCAGAAGGAAACGTCTCTATGGTCGGATAATGGTGTACCATATAGTTCTCTACAGAAACTTGCATTATGCTATCCGATATGTATGATTTATCTCATCTATGAGATGTGCATGTACTGCTTTGACTTTTGTATGTGCATGGAAAAGAGATTCGACAAGATCCCACTCTTCATAGATAACCTCCATTGCCTCCTCTTCATTGATTGTAAAGGTTTTTGAAAGTCTTTTTGCAAGCTTTGCCAGTTTCTTTTCCGATATTACTATTTCATCTTTCATGAGTATCTCCACTTATTGATAGGAATATCATAAGAAGAAGTGATAACATTTCTATAACATATTAGGCGAAATAGTGTTACCATTTTGTTGCTTTTTAATATTAGTATAGGTTTTTCTACCCATGTGGAAAAGTAAAATAGAGGAGTATTCAAAAATGCCATTTGAACTATAAGATCATTTAAGAAAAGAGATAGAAAAACTTCTATCTCTTGAGGTTAGGCAGCTTTCTTCACTGCTTTCTTCACAGCTTTTTTAACAGCTTTTTTAACAGCTTTTTTTGTAGAAGGTTTTTTCTTCAACACTGCTTTTGTCACTTTTTTCGCTACTGCTTTTCTCTTTTTCTTAGCAACTACTTTTTTAACTCTCTTTGTAGCAGCTTTCTTCACTACAGCTTTTTTAACTCTTTTAGGTGCTGCTTTTTTAGATGCTGCTTTTTTAGCAACTGGTTTTTTAGCAACTGGTTTCTTAGCAACTACTTTTTTCTTTGCCGACTTTTTCTTTAAAACTTTTGCCATGGGTGGCTCCTTGTATTATATTTTTAACCATATTACTTACTAATAGTAATATAATATAGGCATTATAATGTTTATATACTGTATTGTCAAGATAAAATGTATATTCCCTATAATATATGCTATTATTTTGATTAAAATTTACTTACATAGGAATAATTATGACCTTTATAGAATTTAAAAAAGAACTACTGGATGCAGAAATAAGTCTTCCAAAATTTTCTAAACTTATCAAAGTAAGTGAAAAAAATATCCAATCCTATAAAAAAAAGGGAGAAGTTCCCAATACTATTGCCGTAGTTGCAACTTGTTTTGCCCATATGCATAAGACAGGGACAGATTATCGTAGTATTATTGATGCCCTCGAGCTTCAAGCCAAGACTAAAAAAGGTGCCGGCTTCGCAAAAAAAGAGAAAAAAGCTTTATAACCTTATCATGATGACGTATACTTTGAAATACGTCTCAACTGTATGTACCACTCCTCTTCTGTGATCTCCTCAGAATCAATCAGATTGATCTCCAACCTATCATCAGATAAATGAGCATCTTCAAGATAATCTAGTGGAATACCCAGTACTACTCTGCAATATTCCGAAGCATAATAGTTATGTGGAAAGCCTCTTAAACTCCAAGAGGGATCTATTTCCACTATAGGTACAACAAGAAATTCTTCCATTACTCCCTCCTTTTCTCGTTCTTTTAAAGCTTAAAATATTTACTTAATACGGGAAGAAGGCTAGCGGAATCATCTGGACATAGAGGACGTAATAAAGTAAATCTAATGGAAAATAATAATATTATGAATTTATAATAGGATAGTTCCAGTATGACTCCGCTAGCCTTCTAGAAAAATAATACCTATTTTTGATAACAAAAGTACTACAGATAAGCAACACAATGGTTACTTATTTTCAAATTCCTGAGGATAAACAAAAATTGGCAAATATTCAGCATCATAATTATCACCATTTTCATCTATAAGCGTAGGTGTATTCCCTACACCTTTATTGATTGTTTCACTATGATCATACGGTCTATCGGTAATAACTTCTCCAAATGCATAGGGTGTTATATCATCTATATGTGTAAAACTACTATTCTCATCTCTAAAATATTTAAAGGTAAAGGGTGTCTCACCAAAGTAATCTTTCCCTTTTGTATACCGTTGCGTTGCAACCACTTTTCTATAACCAAATGCCCCTGCGATAGATTCATGTAAAGTAGGATAGATCAATGAAGGCTGTATAAATCCTTCACTATTCAGATAGGCTTTTTTTGCTGTAAATTCACGCATAAGCTTTAATCGCAATGTTTGAATATTTTTTAGTTCAGGTACAGAGTTGAACGCCAGTGTTGGGAAGTCATCACTATAACCATTTGTTTTTGTGATAATCTCTTTGAGATAAGCCTCCATAGATGCAGGCATATCCCCATAAAGTGATGCACCTACTACATGATCTAAAAAATAACGAAATTCACCCATCTTAGCTTCACGGTTCACAGGATCACCACGATATGCTTTACCCGATGTACTATTTTCAGCCGATGCAGACTCATGTCTATATCCCATATAATCCATCTCTCCCCAACCAAGATCATCTGCAAATTTTCTAGAAAATGACCAAACAGTATCAATAGTATTTCCTGTTCCTGAAGTAAACTGTTCAGGTTCAAAACCATACGTACTACTATGACACCCTACACACTGCAGTAACTCTTCTGGCGTCTGTCCTCGCAACTCTCCCTCGTTGTCTTCAATAAACCCAGACAGATACCACCCTGCTCCATTATCTATCCATGTCTCTTTTTCATTATAATAAAGTGGAGCATCTTCCTCTTTTGATACCACTTGACCAGGAAAGTACATCTTATATTTGTACATGTATCTGACTTCTTTCACTCTGTTTGAACGCAGCCCAGGAAATTTATTGCTTTCTTTGTTTGTTCCGTCTGCTTCTACATCTACATAGTGAAGAGGGTGTGCAAACTCTGTTCCTAAAGGGAAGAGACCCTTATAGAGAGTTTCATCATTTGCTTCTCCCACATAAGATACCTCTTCATCTTGAAGCCTATCTTGGATTGCTTTTTCTACTAATGCCAAGTTTGCTTTATATATTTCTATATCATATTTACCATTTTCATCTTTCATGAACTTTGGCTTGAGTCGTATATAGACACCACTTACACTGCCTGTATGTGGTGTAAAGATACCATAAGGCATAAAATTGATACTTCTCCAGCCTGTGTTGAACCCTTTCTCATCCTTAAACAGTGATTCATCAGTACTTTGTGTACGGACAAACCCATCACTGTTAGCCGGTAAGGCAGATGGATTCAAGGCAGGAAACAGACGATATTCATCACCTTTTACCCCACTGTTACTCAATAGTTTTAAACCCTTTTTCTTCTCATAGGCTGCTTGCCAGTTATCCTCTTTGATATAGCTTTTCATATCCCAAAGAGAGGTATCTACACCAAGTCTTATGATCTCATCATCAAGCTTTTGAGGGAAAATTGTATTTTCCCAAGGATTAATGTTAGGTGATTTGGCAAATTCATTGGCTGGACCAAAAACATATTCTAGTTGCAGATTACCAACTCTTGAGTTCGCTCCAGCTTGGGGAAGTGTATTCCCCAGTTTTTTTCTTGCAGCTGCATTAGAGTGACAAAAGAGACAGGCATTTTGTGTACCGTATGATGTCTCTATATAACATTGTGCCGGTATATTGGCATAAGGGTTTTCAAAAAGTGTTCGACTTCTATTCTCCCCTACCATAGGGCTTTTAATGACAATTTCGGATTGATTGACATCTCTATTTACCTGAGTATCACTATTACTACATCCTAAAACAACAAATCCACTCACAAAAAGCAAAATATATAAATAATACATGCATATCCTTTTTAATTTTTGCAAAGGGATTTTATAAGGCTATCCCAAGGGAATAACCTAATTATTGAGGCAAAGCCTCAACAATTACTTGATACCTGGCATACCGCCAATGTATCCAAATGGAGCATTAAATTTATC
>JAYEHY010000022.1:0-5110 GCA_034659695.1 Campylobacterota bacterium
AGTTTTTTATCTTTAAAACTTTAGATTTTACAGTCAGTATATCGCCAAGTGTAGAGGTAGATAAAAAGTCAGCTTTTATATTTCGAACAACAAATCCACTTTTATCCTCTTCCAAAGGCACTATTCCTTTTTTAAAAAATATTTCAGACCTAGCTCTTTCACAATATTTAATATAATTCGAATGATAAACAATCCCACCAATATCAGTATCTTCGTAATAGACTCGTATTTTCATTTTTCCTCTCTTATATAATACAGATGCCAACCATTTACACTAGTAAGTAGGTAAAAATGACAACTTTTTTTGTATGTAATTCCATCTTGCATCCCAAATGTTGTTAATTTATATTCAAAGAATACTCTCCTAGTATTCTTTGATAGACCCATAGAGTAAAGAGTTATGGACTATAGCGTGTAAACTCCAATTCTAAAGTATAACTTCCTGCCAAGCCTTCTACTTTGAGAAACTCTCTAGCATGAGGAGTGGAGAGTTGGATGGTTTGGTTGGTGCTGTGGCTCTCTTCCCAGTTGATGATGGCTAAGTCATCTACATATAGATGGGCATTGCCCTTGTGGGTATTTTTCATTCGTATATAAAACTTTGTAGCCCTTGCATTTTGGGCTAAGTAAACATAAGGATTATCTGTAAAAACGGTATCTGCTGGCATTGGGATAGGTTGTTCTATAGCTTGCCAATCAAAAGTGCCACCCTGCGAGCTATGCAGGAGTGTACTCCCAAACTCCATCTCACCAATACTTCCATAGTAGAATGATTCTATAGTAAATGGACGACTATCTACTCCTTTAAAATATCCAAAGAAAGAGAGATTTTTGTTAGGTTCGTTGCGTGCATCACCAATAGTTCTAATACGCCTACCAAAATATAGTAAAGCACCTGTAGATTGTGACACATCTCGCATGATGTGTGCAGATACTTTACCTCTATGAGCTACACTACTAGAGGCAACAGCACTACTAAAATTCCAAATACTATTTTCATGATTTTGAACATCTACATCATTATCTTCAAAAGAGCCAAACCATAATAGGTCACGCCCTAGTGTTATATTAAGATTTGTATTAGTACTTGATATAGCTGATAGAGAGTATTCAGAGTTGAGTTCATCCCTTAAATCAACTACTGTATATCCTTTATTGGTGATAGTTATTTGCTTTGTAATGGTTTTCTTTTGAATTGTATACTCTCCATCTAGTGCCATATACTCTTGATAGTGGTAGGGAAAAACCATAAAGTTGCTATCTAATGGAGTCTCTAAGAGTAGTGAGCCATTACGAGAAGCTTCAGAGATATGACGGATAAAACGATTGGCTAAATCTCCAGTAAGAAGTTTAGGAATGTAATCTTCTACATAGATAGGGTATCCTATAGCTTGTGTTGTGCTTGTCTGGTTGACATCACAAACTAAAATATGCGAAAGCAGTGTATCTAGCCTATCTTGGTCAAAGATAAAATTACCCATACCATACGCCATAAAGACTCCATCTTTCATCCCATATCCTTGAGCTGTATGAGGGTGATGAGAGACTATGAGAGATGCTTTGTTCTCTATAGCATTTTTCATCAGTCTAAGTGCTACTGAGTTGGGTGCGTGGGTATACTCTATACCTCCATGAAATTGGTAGATAGGAAAGTATCCTAGTTTACTCTCTAAGTTTAGTGTACTTGCTATCTTTGCTTTGTCATGTGCATCAGCTGCTCCACCTTGTGTAGCAAATGGATCATCTTTTTGGGTATCTTGCTCATGAGCTACATAGAGTAGGTCATGTTTATCTCCTCGTATAGAGGTTGCTCCGACAAATGAGAATGCTCTGCCTTTGATATGGGTTTGATAAGGGGCAAATGCTTCATCTACACTCATACCAGCACCACTATGAGCTATCTCATTTTCATCAAGTGCATTGAGAGTATCTATCAATCCTATAGCATTATAGTCATAGACATGGTTGTTGCCTAGTGTTACAAAATTGACATTTAAGTCTTTGAGCAGTGGTAGTGAGAGGTCACTGGTATAATAGGCAAAATCTTTGACTGGGTGTATCATATCAAGTGTGCTTTGATTACTAGTAGCGATAGACTCAAAGTTGACAGTTGGAAAATCTACACTATGAAAAAGTGGTCTTACTGGGTCTATGACTGCTTGACCACTATTACGAAGATCTGAGACTTTCATCGTAGCACCTGTGACATTATTTTTTATGAGTTTTACTGTTCTGTCAGGACTAGCTGGATCCATAAATCGTCTTGCAAAAGAGAGGTCACCTGTAAACAAAAGACGCACATTGCTCTTTGTCTTTGGCTTTAACTTGAAAGTATCTTTATTGGTATCATATGCACTGTAAGTATAGATACCATCATAATATCCCTCTTTTTTGAGGATAAGCATATCATTGGTCGTAGCAATAGAGGAGAAGGTAAAAGAGCCATCATTTTGTGAGTATACCGTGCTTTTATGATACCTCAATGTCACTTCAACACCTGCAAGTGCCTTGCCTTGCATATCACTTATATTTCCAAAGAAGCTAATTTGATCTATAGTAATATCACTTTGAGTCTCACTATCACCTCTATAATCCTCAGTACAAGCTACAAATAAAAATATAGCCATTAAAAAATAAGTTTTTCGAATTATAGAGTTGAGCATCAATCTTCCTATCTGTTAAGAATTTTCCAAATTCTTATAAAGTATCACTTTGTCTAGCTCCACACCAGACTCTATAAAAGGTATAAAAGATGTCAGGTGATAATGATAACATATTATATTAATGTTAGGGTAATAGCCTGCCATTTCTATATGTGGTTTTCTGGACATAGTTTTCTCTTTTCTATTTTGCTAAGGGTAGCATAGCAAAAGAGAAATTATATTATCATTATTACCTCTATACCTAGATCAGAAATCGATGAATATGTCCATTAGTATCTTCAAAAGGATGAAGGAAAACAAAGCTGCAGTATTATTTCAAGTTTTTTATACAGTTATTTAAATACTATATAATTGGTTAAATTGAGGAATAGTTTAAAAAAATTTAATAAGTAAGTTTGATTGGGTAATAAAGTGGTGGGTCCGGGGGGACTCGAACCCCCGACCACTCGGTTATGAGCCGAGTGCTCTAACCAGCTGAGCTACAGACCCGTAAGTGTTTAGCTGGTTTTTTTCGAAATCATACTTATTTTCGAGTCAGTATTATATCTACTATAATCTTTAAAAGCAATTAAGTTTTGTAAAATTCCGAAAATAACTGCAAAAATTATAAATGAAGTACCACCATGGCTAAACATGGGTAGTGGAAGCCCCACTACTGGAGCAAGTCCAATGATCATGAAAATGTTTACTCCCATATAAACAAAGAGTAAAAATGCGAGACCTGTTGCGAATGCTTGTATTAAGTAGTCAGATGCATATCTTGCTGAAATAAAAAGTAGATGAAAGATAAGAAGTATGTATAAAACTATGACTGCAATCATACCTTTAAATCCAAATCTCTCACCAAGGTAGGCAAAAATGAAGTCAGTAGAAGATACAGGAAGGAACTTGAGTTGTGTCTGTGTAGAGTCCTCTTTACTTTTACCCTCTAAACCGCCAGATCCTATGGCAATAAGAGCTTGTCGAACTTGGTAGCTAGGTTTGTTTAAAGCATCTAAGATACGTACTTTTTGATAGTTTTTAAGTCCATATTCCCAGATAGGCACTGCAGCAGCAACTGCAAGAATAGCAATTGTTACCCATATTTTCCAGTTGACACCAATAATAAATAATATACCATATCCAGAGATGAGTAGTACAAGAGCCGTACCTAAGTCTGGTTCTTTAGCGATAATAATGAAAGGGATTACTATTATTACAGAGAGTTTAAGAAAATTTAAAAGACCATATCCTCCCTCTTCAGGAGGATTTTTAGCGATAAGGTAGCCAAGCATCATAATAACATTAACTTTAATAAACTCTGAGGGTTGTATGGTTATACCTATACCAGGAATCTCTATCCATCGTTGAGCTCCTAAAATAGTTTTACCTACAAACTCTACAGCAATGAGTAGAGCAAGGTTTAACATATAAAAAAGTGGAGAGAACCACCAAAGTATTTTTCTCCATGGTATAAAAGCACTTACAATAAAAGCAATGAATGCAATAAAATAATAAATCATCTGTTTTTTATAAAGGTAAGGGTTTATCTCTTCTACGAGGTATGCAGAAAGAGCAAAGAGAGGAATAAGCTGTATGATAAGAAGGTAGGAGAATTTTTTAAAGACATCTTTGTCAAAGTCAAAAAAAGAATCCATATACAACACCCTTACTATATTTTAGGGTATTATATCAAAAAGAGTCTAAGGATTATGATGGTTGATTTTTATAGATTTTCATTGTTAAGTAAGAATGAGGGCTGTTTTCATACAGTTACAACAAAACAGCAGCTAGAACCATTTAATTTTAGTTTAGCACTTCATACGGGAGAAGATACTAATTCTATAATAGAGAATAGAAAAAAACTATCTTTCATGATTGAAAAAGATAAAAATATTCATTTTATTGTAGCCAATCAAACCCATAGTGACCATATAAAAGTGATTTCAGAAAAAGAGCCAAAAGGGTGGGAGAGTACAGAAGATGCAGTGGCTGACTGTGATGCTTTAATAACCAATAAAAAAGGGCTAATACTCACTATACTGACGGCAGACTGTGTTCCTGTACTCTTGTATGATAGGGAGAAGCATGTAGTTGCTGCTGTTCATGCAGGATGGAGAGGAACAACAGCTAAGATAGTAGAGAAAACTGTAAAGAAGATGAGAGAAGTTTATGGTTGTAAACCTCAAGATATCATCGCAGGTGTTGCCCCTTCTATAGGACGTTGTTGTTATGAAGTAGGAGAAGATGTAGCAGAGCATTTTTTTGAAGATACTTCATCTTTTGATATTAAGGGTGAAAAATATATGTTAGATTTGCCTTTTATCAATAAAAAACAACTTTTAAATGCTGGTTTGCTTGAAAAACATATAGAGATGAGTGGTATCTGTACGGCTTGTGAAGTAGAAAGATTTTTCTCTTACCGTAAGGAGCAGGGCTGTAGTGGCAGGTTTATGAGTATGATAGGA
>JAYEHY010000023.1:0-22076 GCA_034659695.1 Campylobacterota bacterium
AGTGGTACACCCATCAGGATTCGAACCTGAGACCTTCGGTACCGCAAACCGATGCTCTATCCAGCTGAGCTATGAGTGCAACATTTTATATGTAGATGCGATATTTTGGAAGAGAATTATAACTAAATAACCTTTATTTTTCAAGTAATTTCATAGAACCAAAGAGATTTAATGCTTTTTCATTTGAAATAAATGTGTGATTATAGGGATGTTCCATCTCTATAGTTTCAAAGCTCTCTAATGGAAGTCTTTTTTTTAACGCTTTAGCATGTGTACCAAAAAGTATGAGTTTAGGTTTTGACTCTTCCATAGACAACAAAAGACTTTCTATAAATGGTCTCCATAACTTCACATGCTTGGTTGAACTTTTTTTATCTGTAAATATGAGTGCTGTGTTAAGTAACAAGACACCATTTTTTTCAAAGTTCACTCTTAAAGCATCTATAGTGTTAATAAATGTAGACTTGTCTATGTGGCTGATAGCATCTTGAGATAAATCATCTTTTTTTAAATCACCTCTGGCATAGAGTGCCATTTTTACAAAGTTTCTTAAACTTGTAGCACGGTTAACCTCTTTACTTAAGCCAGTATTTGCGAAAATAGTTTTAACTTTAGCATCTATAAAAGCATAGCCCTTTGCACTCTCTTCACGTGGGTATGGGTCTTGTCCAAATAATATATATTTTACTTTATCTTTTTCCAGGGTTTTAAATGCATTGAGATATAGATCTTTAGAAGGGAAGTAGCTTTTATCTTCTTCAAGAAATATACGATACTCACTATCAAGTGTATTGTGTGCTTTTTCTAGTGTAGTTTTCCAACTATGATGAGGCATTTTTAATCTTATTAAATTTTACTATAAGTTCGATTTTACTTAAGGGAATATTTAATTTTTTTGAAATACTACTTCTGCTCTCCCCTGCTTCTATGAAGTGCATCACCTCTTCATGCATAGATAAATGTTCTATGACATCTTTAACTGCTACTCGTGATGCTTCCAAATTTGTAATTGTTGTATTTTTAACTTCCAGTATCTCTCTAAGCATACTGTTTTCTTTCAAAAGTTTTTTGTTGTTATGATGTAAATATACTAAAATACCTGCCAATAATATGACCAAAACTAAAATTATATAATCCATTTAACTAACCTCCATTATGATTAGTATTAAAAAAACAAAGCCTAGGTAACCATTAACCGTAAAAAAAGCTTTATCTATTTTTGTAAAATCTTTGTTTACTATGTAGTGTTCATAGGTAAGCATTGCTGCTGCAAATACTACAGCTGATTGAGCCCAAAGTCCTAGGGTTGCATCTACTACAAACCAAGTCCAAAAAACAATCGCCAAAATATGAAATACTCTTGCTATTAACATGGTTTTCACGGCACCAAAACGAGAAGGAATAGAGTGTAAGCCATTGGATTTGTCAAACTCCATATCTTGTAGAGAGTAGAGTAAATCAAAACCAGCTACCCAAAACATAACACCTACTGCTAAATAGAGTGACCAAGGTGTTATATCACCAATGACTGCTACCACTCCAGCTATGGGAGCTAAACCCAAACTCACACCCAAGATCAGGTGTGCTAAAGATGAGAAACGTTTAAATATGGTGTATGCTGCAAGAATAAGCAAAATAGGTACAGATAGTTGCAACGCAAGTGTGTTGACAAAGTATGCAACAGCAATAAATAACACAGCATTAAGTACAATAAACCATAGCATTTGCGTATTACTAACTCTGCCATCTACAGAAGGTCGTCCTTTGGTTCTTGGATTTAATATATCAATATCTCTATCCAAATAACGGTTAACACCCATGGCAAAATTTCTTGCACTTACTGCAGCCAATATACCTAAAAAAAATAGTTTCCATCCAAACCAAGCACTATGGTTACACTCATAAGAAGCCACAAGCATAGCAATAAAGATAAAAGGTAGTGAGAATATGGAGTGTTTAAACATTACCAATTCTGAAAAGTGAGCGAAGTGCTTTTTAATACTATTCATCATCTCTCTACTCTATGGATGTGGAACTTTTAGTTTACTGTTCAATGACCATGCAATCACGATAACAAACAAACCTATAACATAGTTATTTGCAATAATATCATAAGAAAAGAGTAAATAGAGTAACCACAATAAAATTGCTCCTAATGGTGTAGGTACTCCAACAAAATACTTTGTTGCTTCTCCTGCTTCTGCTTCAATGTTGAATTCAATAAGTCTTCTTAATCCTGAAACGACATAGAAAATAAAGATAACTCCTAGCAGTAAAGACTCTAATCCTAAACTCTCTTTTGTAATAGCATAGTAGAGTAAAAATGATGGCATTACAACAAAGGATATAAAGTCTGCATAGCTATCGACTTGAACACCAAATTCTGTAGAGAGATTATATTTTCTTGCAACTTTACCATCTGCGATATCTAAAGCTCCAGCAATCCATGCTAAAACAATAGCAGTAAAAAAATCACCTTGCATAATAAAGTGCATAGCTATGAGTCCCGCGGCGATATTACCAAAGGTAATAAGATTTGCAATATTATAACGATTGTTTTTCTCAAATAAATTCATTTGTTTCCTTAGTTTATGGAATATATTTTACCTTTTTTGTTGTTATGCTATGATTACACATGAATAAATTCAAACAACTTGCCATTATTGGCTCTACAGCATCTGGAAAAACCGCTCTTTCTATTAAGGTAGCAAAAAAAATGAATGCCTATATTCTATCTATAGATTCCCTCTCTATTTACAAAAAGATAGATATAGTCTCTGCAAAGCCTACACTAAAAGAGAGAGCAGGCATACAACACTTTGGATTTGATTATCTCTTTGCAAATAATAATTTTGATGTAACTATTTTTATTGATCTTTACAATGAAGTATATAAAAAGTGTTTACGTGACAGTAAAAATCTCATTATTGTAGGTGGGACAAGTTTTTACTTAAAAATGCTTATTGATGGAGTCAGTAAACTACCTCATATAAGCCTTGATACAAAAAATAAGACAGACAAGCTACTACTTAATCTCTCTTCTACCCATAAGATGCTTCATGATTTAGATAAACATACCATGTCTAAGATAGAACCAAATGATAAATATCGCATAGAAAAAGCTCTACATATTTACATTGAAACTGGGTTAACACCTTCTGAATATTTTAAACTTAACCCTCCTTTACCTACAATAGAGTCTCAATTACCTATTTATCAAATTGAATGGTGTAGAGATGTTTTAAGGAAACGCATTGAGCTGCGTACAAAAATGATGGTTGATGACGGGCTTATAGATGAAATATGCATGCTAGAAAAGAGATATGGGAGAATACCTAACTGCATGAAAGCAATAGGGGTAAAAGAGACACTTGCTTACCTAGATGGTATTTACAGTAAAAATGAGATGATAGAGAAAATAACTACCAATACAGCCCGTCTTGCAAAAAGACAAAAAACATTTAATAATTCTCAATTTGACAATGTTTCTAAAGGGAGTATTGAAGAGTTGGAGAAAATTTTATTGTAGGTGCGTAATCACGCACCCTACATTGTTTTAATACCCACTTGCACTTATCATGTAGTAAAGATAAGAGATAAGAGGTTGAGTATAGAAAATAGCTCCTACAGTTGCAACTGTTGCTAAACCAATAACTGCCATAAGTGGCTTTGAGAGGTTATAGTAAATAGTATCTACATCTTTTATAGGATCTTTTAAGAACATGTAAACTATCAACTTCAAGTAGTAATATGCTGCTATAGCAGAGTTAAGCCCCATTACAATCGCTAACCAAATATAGCCAGAGTTCACGGCTGCTTGCATAACATAAATTTTACCCCAGAATACAGAAAATGGAGGTACACCTGCTAATGATAACATGAATAGAGCCATAATTACTGCACCTATTGGCATGATATGAATAAACCCTGCAAATTTTTCATAAGGGTGGTCATAACGTGCATCAAATCTTCTGTTTTTATGACGTGAAATCCATAACATAGCAAATGCTCCGAGGTTCGTAAACATAAACAGTGCGTAGTAAAGGAAGATACTAGTAGTACCCTCTGTAGTATCTAGTGCCAATGCTGCCATAATAAAACCAGCATGAGAGATAGATGAATATGCAAGCATACGTTTTACATCTTCTTGCACTAGTGCCATTACATTTGCTAGAGTCATTGTAAGTACTGCTAGTACCAAAATAGTTACTCTAACCCACTCTACACCTAGGTCTATGTACATACCAAAGATTCTAATAGAAACAACAAATGCTGCTACTTTTGGTACAACTGACATGTATCCTGCCAATGGAGCAGATGCACCTTCATAAACATCTGGTGCCCATGTATGGAAAGGGAAGAGAGATAGTTTAAATGAGAAGGCTACAAGTAAAAGTACTGATGAACCAAAGACAGCAATCATTAATCCTGTTTCATTTATACGTGTTGCTAATACTTCTGCTATTTTATAAAGTTCAACTGAACCTGTAAGTGCATAAAGTACTGCTGAACCCATAGCAAAGAAACTTGCTGCTAATGCACCCATTGTAAAGTACTTAACCGCTGCTTCATAAGAGTTAGATCTATTATGAAGTGCAATCAATGTATAGAGAGCTAAAGAGGCAGTCTCTAGTCCTACAAAGATAAGAATAAGGTTATCACTAGCAACCATAAACTGGAATCCTGCAATCATAAACAAAAAGAGTGCAAAGAATTCAGGATATGAATACTCATGGAATCTTTTAGAAGTAAGTGCCAATGGAATAAAAATAATTGATCCAATAATTATCATAAGCTGAGAGACAATAGATATACCATCAATAAGCATTACATCAAAGAAACCACGTTCATTTATATTAAGTCCTAAAACTGCACCTAAGTCAACAAAAAGTATTAAAATTGTTAGCATTACATAAAGTGACTTATGTAATTTATCATTTATTAAATCAAGAACTAAAATAATTAGTCCCCCTGCAATTGCAATAAGCATTGGTGCAAGAGTAATAAGATTTAGGCTCTCTAAACTTACGTTAATAGGTTCTAACATTAGACACCTCCTTCAGTTGATTTGGCTACGGTAATAATATCTTTAGCCTCTTGTGTAATTGCCTTCTCTTCCATAAATACTAACATCGCTTTTACAGAATTATCAATAGGCTCTAAAACAGGTTTAGGATAAACACCCAACCATACAACAATAACTACTAATGGTACAAGTGACCATGTTTCTCTTGAATTTAAATCTTTTAATGTTTTATTCGCTTCATTTGTAATAGGACCAAAGAAAGTCCTTTTATAGATTGCTAACATGTAGATAGCACCAATAATAATTGATGTACCTGCTAAGATAGTCATAATTGGTGATATTTTATAGAAACCAATAAGTACTAAGAACTCTCCAACAAAACCAATCGTTAGAGGTAACCCTACAGATGCCATAAGCATAATACCAAAAATCACCGCATACTTAGGCATAACAGTAGCTAATCCACCAAATTCACTCATTAGTTTCGTTTGTCTTCTGTCATAAATAACACCTACAAGCATAAACAGTGCACCAGATACAATACCATGTGAAAGCATTTGGAATACAGAACCACTAATACCTTCTGCATTCATTGCAAAAATACCTAACATAATAATACCCATGTGTGAAACAGATGAGTATGCAATTACTTGCTTAATATCTTTTTGAGCATAAGCAACCATTGCTGTATAGATAATCATAATGATTGAAATAATTGCAATGGGTGTAATCATCATTACAGATGCATCAGGGAACATTGGAAGTGAAAATCTTACAAATCCATAAGTACCCATTTTCAGAAGTACCGCTGCAAGTATCACAGAACCAATCGTTGGTGCTTGACCATGTGCATAAGGCAACCATGTATGAAATGGAAACATAGGAACTTTAATAGCAAAACCAAAGAAGAATGCAGCAAATAACCAAAGCTGATAGTCAACAGGTAATACCAATGCATACCAATCAGTAATTGCAAAACTCCAAACACCTGTAAGATTATGATATATGTATGCCATAAATAACATACCGACTAACATAATTAATGAGCCCGCAAATGTATATAAGAAAAACTTAACAGATGCATAGACTCTAAGAGGTCCCCCCCAAGCACCAATGATATAAAGCATTGGCACTAATGAAAGTTCCCAGAAGAGGTAAAAAATTATTGCATCAAGTGCAACAAACACACCCATCATTGTCATTTCTAGGAAAAGCAATGTGATAATCATATTCTTTACATTTTTTGTAATACTCATACTCATCATACCAATAAGCGTCATAAGAGCCGCCATTACAATAATAAATAGTGAGATACCATCTGCACCTAGATAATAACTAACCCCAAAATCTGGAATTAAAGGAATCATCTCTACAAATTGCATTCCTGCATTTGAAGCATCAAAACTAAACCATAACCATAAAGCGAGAAAGAACTCAATAGCAGCAACAGTGATACCATATGCTCTTGCACTCTCTTTATCGACAACAAACCCTAGCAATCCTGCAATTGCTGGGAAAAATACTAATACACTTAAAATATTATCCATCTATTTACTCCTTAACCTAGCATTGCTGAGATTGCTGCAATTACTAAGAGCAATACTGCACCAACAGCCATCCAATTTAGATAGTTAGAAAGGTTACCTGTTTGCATCTTTCTTGTACCATCTCCAGTGTTATATAGAAATTTAGCAATGCCATCTACTGTTGCATCTACTATTTTCATATCTACAGTTGTCCATAACTTTTCAGAAATAATTGCATACGGTTTCGTAAGAAACTCTTCATAAAATTTTGGTACATAGTACTGATTTTTTAAAAGTTTATAAATAAAAGAGTTTTCTAATTTTTCATCTCTTTTAAATGCATTTGCACCTGTTCTTGCATACTTGTAGTAAGCTAGTGCAATACCTGAAAGAGCAACGATAACTACTACTATAGCTAATAACCATGCAATATGATGTGTATGATCACTCATCTCATAGGCTGGTAAGCCACCATAGATAAATGCTTTATAGTCACCCATAAACCAACCTGCACTAATTGCGAGTACAGCAAGTGGTGCCATTGCTACCAATACAAACTTGTACATTTCATGCGGATTGAAACCAAGAGCTTTGTAACGCTCTTCACCATGGAATGATAAGAATACTTGTCTGAAACTATAGAATGCTGTCATTCCTGCAGTAACAACTAACATAAACCATAAAATATATGTACCCTCATTAAATGCTGTTTCAATAATTGCATCTTTTGAGTAGAACCCTGCAAAGATAGGTAAACCTGCCAGTGCAACTGAAGCGATTCCCATGTAAATCCATGTTCCTCTCATCACTTTTTTAAGTCCACCCATCTTAAAGATGTCTAGTTCATCGTGCATAGCATGCATAACATTACCACCACCTAAAAAGAGAAGTGCTTTAAAGAATGCGTGTGCTGCAAGATGGAAAAGTGCAATCCAGTATGCACCAAGACCAGCTGCTGCAAACATATACCCTAACTGTGAAAGTGTAGAGTAAGCAATAATTCTTTTCAAGTCACGCTCGACCAATGCCATTGATGCTGCATAGAATGCTACAAATGTACCAAGAGCTGCAATAAAGAAACTTACACCTGCTACCTCTTCCATTCCAAATAGTGGGTTAGCTCTAATTACTAAGAATACCCCCGCTGTTACCATTGTTGCTGCGTGAATCAATGCAGAAACTGGTGTAGGACCTTCCATCGCATCTGTAAGCCATGTGTGAAGAGGGAATTGTGCTGATTTACCCATCGCACCAATAAATAGTGCTATTGCAGCAGCATTAAGTACAGAACCACTTAAGTCTGGAAGAGCTGCAAATACTACATCATACTGAAGACTTCCTACATTCCAATAAAGTATAAAGATACCTATTAGCATTCCAAGGTCAGCAATACGGTTAACGATAAATGCTTCATTAGCTGCCCATGATGGAGAGATAGAAGGATTTTCTTCTCTTGTCTGATCAGCTTTGTGATACCAAAAACCAATAAGTAACCATGAACAGACACCAACACCTTCCCAACCAATAAATAGACCTGCAAAGTTATCTGACATTACCAATATCATCATTGAGAAAACAAATGCGGAAAGGTAAGAGAAAAATCTGTTAAAACTTTTATCATGATCCATATATCCAATAGAGTAAATATGAACAACTGTAGATACTAAAGTAACCACTGTCATCATTGTTACAGATACTTGATCAACCAAGAAACCAAATGGTATAGTTAAATCACCAGCTGAAATCCACTCCATCATTGTTACATGAACAGTCATTCCTGTTGTATAAACATAAAATGCCAACGTTGCTGAAGCAGCAAATGAAACAAATAAAAGTGCTGAAGCAATAATACCTACATATGTTTGTCTTGGACTCATACCAAAAAGTGCAGCAAACATTGAACTAACAAATGGAGCAAAGAGTGCTATATATACTAAATTTTCCATTACTATCCTTTCATACTTGCTAAATCATCAAGATCAAGAGTACCATATTTTTTATATAATAAAATCAAAAGTCCAAGTCCAACAGCTACTTCACTTGCTGCAATAGCAATAATAAAGAATGCAAACATCTGTCCTGTTAAGTCATTATAATAGTGTGATATAGCTGCAAATGCGATATTTACCGCATTGAGCATAACCTCTGTTGCGAAGAAAAGCATTAAAAGATTTCTTCTTCTAAGTACGCCAACTAAACCTATTGAAAAAATAAGTGCAGAGACGATAAGGTAATGAGACAAACCTATCATTTTTCATCCTTTTGTACCATGATTTCATCATCTGCACTTGTATCTTCTGTGAGACTTGAATCCATTTTTTTACCTGCAAGTATAATCCCTGCTATCATTGCTACAAGTAGCATAAGAGCCGCTACTTCAAATGGAATAAGGTATTTAGTAAATAATACCATACCAACATCTTGTGCATTACCTACACCTTCGTGCATAGGGTAAAGTGCTTGAACTGCATCTGAATGAATTGGTGCTGCAAACATAAGTACCAATACGAAAGCTATCAAACCACCAAGTACAAATACTAATGCTGAATTGGTATTTTTTTCTTTAATGTCTCTTGTCGCGTCAAAGAACATCATTGCAAATGAATAAAGAGCCATAATTGCTCCTACATATACAACCAACTGAACCACACCAAGAAAATCTGCACCTAAAATGAAGAAAAAACCTGATATTAAAACCATTCCTGCTGCAAGTGATGTCATAGCATAAAGTACATTCTTACTTATGACAGTTACAAGGAAAAGTCCTATAGTTAAAACCGAAAATAGATAAAAAGCTACTATTTCATACATATCTACTCCTCCTAATACGCTAATGGCGTTTTTTTAATATTTGCATCTGCATTTGGAGACACAGCACCAAATCCATCATACTCTTGTTGTAAGTTAAGCTTATCAATTGGCGTTAACATATCTTCAAAAAGTGAGAAACTTGCTCTTTGCTCAGAGGCTGTCTCATATCTTGGTCCGTGTACAATAGCAAGTTCTGGACAAACTTCTGCACAATACCCACAGAAAATACAACGACCAAAGTTAATCGTATATTCTGTTACCTCTTTACGTTGATTTTCATCATATCTTGTATCCATAGTAATACAATTAGAGATACAAATTTTTTCACAAAGTCCACATCCGATACATCTATAGTGACCACTTTCTAGTAATCTAAGCATATCATGTATTGCTCTATATCTCGGAGATATAGGCATTTTTTCAAATGGATACTTTACTGTATGCATCTGCCCTTTAAAAAGTGCATTAATCATCTCTCTTAATGTTACCCAAAGACCTACAAAAAGTTCTCCATTAAGAGTTCTTTTTACCACTTGCTTAAACTGATCCTTACTAGTCGCAGGTTTTACCCCTACATCAAGTTTAGTATAGTTTTGCGTTCCAACATTTCTATTTTTAAATTGTTCTAAACCCATACTTTCTCCTTACACCAATATCACAATAGCAGTGATTAAAATATTGATCAATGCAATTGGCATTAAAACTTTCCAACAAAGCCACATCAACTGATCTGGTCTAATATGTGGCCAAGATGCTCTTACCCACAACATCAAGAAGAAGAAGAACCCAACTTTCAAAATGATAGTTAACCAACCGAATGCTTCAACACTGTATCCACCTAAGAATACTACTGCTGCAATGATTGAAACGGTAATCATATTGGCATATTCACCAATGAAGAACATACCCCATCTCATACCAGAATACTCTGTTGCATATCCAGAAACAACTTCTGCTTCATGCTCTAAGAGATCAAATGGTGTTCTGTTGGTCTCTGCAAATCCTGCAATAAGGAAAAGTACAAATGCAACGGGTTGTTGCCAAATAAGCCATGAACCAATTCCACCTTGTTGATAATCATTAAAATCAACAAATGAGAGTGAACCCACAAGCATAATTGGTGCTAAGATAGATAGTCCAGTTACAACTTCATAACTTAAAAATTGAACCGCTGTTCTTGCTGAACCAATAATACCCCACTTATTTGCCTGTGACATACCTGCTAGAAGTGGACCATAAAGCCCAGCTGCCATCATACCAAGTACAAATAAAATACCAATATTAAGTTCAGATGCAATAGAAGGAACAAATGTACCTCCTAATAGCGGTACAAACTCAGGTATTGTAAAGTCTGGAAAGACTGGTACAGCTGATAAAGCAATAAATGCAGTTGCTGCGGTAATGATTGGAGCAATTTTAAAAATAAATTTATTTGCATTTTGTGGTACGATATCTTCTTTTGTAAAAAGTTTAATACCATCAGCAGCTAGTTGCAGTAAGCCATAAGGACCTACATGCATAGGCCCAAGTCTTCTTTGCATAAAGGCCAATACTTTTCTTTCAATAAAAGTACCAAACCCTGCAATTGCAGAGATAACTGCCAAAATAATGACAGCTTTTATTAGTACCCCTAACCATGTGACATGTGGCAATGTTTCTATTGCATGTCCTGCGAGTGTTGTTTCCATATTACACCTTTCTCATTGTTACTTTTTTATATCTTGACTCACCAAAAAGAGCATAGACATTTTGAGCACTTTTAAAGTCTGAAAGTGCAACAATATCGCCTTCCATTCTCTCATCTGCAATAACATCTACAGTAATGCTTCTGTTATCAAATGCAATTTCTACTTTGGCACCCAATGCTTCTGCTTTTTCTTTACTTGCATAGAGACCAAAGGCTTCAAAGATTTCATGTGACTTATCTGAAAAATCATTAAATTGTCTTTGTGGATTACATCGGTAAACAATCTCACCATCTAACACTGCTGATTCATCTACTTTATCAACTATAATCTCTCCAGCTTCTGTATTACTTGCTACTAAAGCATAACCTCTATTTTCAGTACCATCATTCAGGTATCCATTTGGTAAACTGTCAAATTCTACTGCTTGGAACCCTTTTGAAACTGGAAGTTTTACCGTCCAATCTATCGTCTCACGTGGAGCATCTATTAGTACTTGCATAATATCATTAAGCTCATAACCATTATATTCAAGAGCAGCATTTGTAGGGGTTACTCTTTTATGCATGTTAGTCAATGTACCCTCTTGTTGGTTCATTGCAGGCATATCAAGGTCACCATCACCTAGAGCAGAGAGTTTAAAGTCTCCATTTTCATTGTAACCTACTGTTGAACCTGTTACTTCATCATCTAGGTCACAAATAAGTGCTACTCCCAATGAGTTTGTTTTAGGCGGAATCATTGCAACTGAAACAGCAGATGTAGTCTCAATTAATGCAATAAGCTTTGCAATATTTTCTGCTTTCTCATGAAAGTAGAGATCCTCACCAATCATTAGCGAGAAGCTCTCTTTCTTTTTCATCATTTTTTCAAATGTTGTTGCAAAAACATCGCTTTTATTACCAAGAAGTTCAACTAAGCCATTAGACTCAACTGTAATCTCCTTCTCTACCATTTCTGGTACTTTCTTCGTTACTTCTTTACTTTCACCTGTCTCTTTATCTATTACAGTTTCAGTAACACTTTTCATTACTTTCTCTTTAATAGTCTTTGTAGATGAAGATTTGAAACTTGCAATATACTCTTTTACATCAGATGGTAATTTATCTGTATCTGCAAAAAGATCTAGGATTAAATAGAGTGCTGCTTCTTCAAGTCCAACTTTATGCGTAAAAACTTCTACATTCTTACCAAATGTTGGTACAAGATTGTCTCCCACAGGATGAAAGTAAAGACCTGCACCTTTATTCATTTTCTGTACATTGTTAAAAGCATACCTTGCATTAGGATTATCATTTCTTAATGATGTCCCTACTGACATAACGAAGTCCGTTGCCATTACCTCTTTAAAGTCAAAGCTATAAAGTGACTGACCTGATGCAACTGCGTATGCATTAAGGAATTTTTGAAATGCTCTAGCATCTGGATTTACCAATTTTACACCTGTTTTTTCTTTAAGTGTTTGAAGCATCATCGCTTCTTCATTGGTAATCACAGAGTTAAATTTAATCGTTCCTGCATTTTTCACTGCTTCTACAGCTGATTCAAATGCTTTTTTATCTTTTGCTTCAACGCGGTTTTCAAAATCATATCCAAAACGTCCTGCACCACAAAGAGAAACATAATTCCACTCATTTGTTACACGGAATATTTTCTCATTTCTATCTTCGATAGACGCAGGCTTTGTTTCATAATAGATTTGACAACCACTACTACAGTGGGCACAAGTTGCAGGTGTACGTTTAAGATCCCATGCATTCGTTGTATAAACAAAGTCTCTACTTGATAATGCACCCACAGGACATACCGCTACACACTCTCCACAATCTGAACAGTTAGTAAACTCTGTACCATTACTTGGTGCAATAACAGACTTTTGAAGTTTGTTCCACATGGCATAAGCATCTTTAGGCATAGTCTCCTTGAAGCCTTTGTCTAGTGGCTCTCCACCTCTTTTTGCTGTTGTAATCGCTGCATCACCTATCATGTCTTTACATGCTGTTGTACAACGTTCACATACAATACAGAGTCCAGCATCGTAATGTAGTACTGAACTCCAGTTTGTTGTCTCTCTTTTTGTATCTTGTGTCATATAAGACTGAGAATCAATACCCAACTCTAAAGTATAATTTTGAAGTTCACACTCCCCACTCTTATCACAAACACCACATTGAAGTGGATGGTTAACATCATAAACTTCCATAATGGCACGACGTTCTTCAAGAATATTAGGTGTGTCAACCGTGACTTCCATACCCTCTTTAACTTTTGCATTACAAGCATATACCTGTTTTCCGTCCGCTTCTACAAGACAAATACGACACGCCAATGTTGGCGAACATCTTGTCAAGTAACATATAGCGGGAATAAAAACATCATTGGCACGTGCTGCATTAAGGATATATTCACCCTCTTTTACTGCAAACTCTTTACCATCAATTTTAATATTGACTGTACTCATATTAATTTCCTGCCCTTTCAAAATCTAACCTACTAAATCTATAAGAGGATAACAAAGCCCCACTTAATCCCTTGTCAAAAGTAGGATTGAGTGCTATTGTTCCTTTCATGGATGTATCAATCTTAAACACACGATTAAAATCTACGCTATCTACAGCAAAAGTGATATTATCACCATCTTTAAGTTTAGTCACTGCTGCAAACTGCTCTGAACCTACTAAAAAAGCTTCTGTTTCTAACGCTGAACATTCTGCTGTAAATGCGGAATACTGCTCAGTTGGATTACAGTTATAAATAACGGCACCATCAAAGTCAGCCATTTGTGCAATCTCCTCAAATGTTCTACTCACAGATCTTTTCATACTTTTTAAAAGGTATCCTCTATGTTCATTTCCTACAGAATCAAAATAGTCAGGTAGCTCATCAAACAGAACCTCTTGATACCCTTTTTCAACAGGTAATGATTTTGTATAGTCGATAGTATATTCTTCATCTAAACCTAAAGCGTTAGCTATATCATTTAAAATATATCCACCATAGGGTAAGGCAACATTCATTGGTACTACACGTTTATCATTTGTTGTGAGTGTTCCCTCTTGCTGATTCATAGCTGGCATATCAAGATCACCATCACCTAGTGCAGATAGCGTAAAGTCTGCAGGTACATTGTACCCTACAGTGCTTCCTTCTGATTTGTCATCAAGGTCACAGATAAGTGAAATACCCATTGCATTTCCTGCAGGTGGGATACATACCACATTAAATCCTGCAAACTCTTCAAGTAGAGCTAAAAGTTTTGCTATCTGTTCTGCTTCTGGATGTGCATAAAGATCACTACCTACAATAAGTGAAAAACCAGATTTTTTAATTAATGATTTAGCAAGGAAGTCTAACTCCTCTTCACCTACGTTACTCTCTGCACTTAGATTACCAATATCTAAATTATTTAAATGTGTTCTTACGCCTTTAGGAAGTTCAACATCTTTTAAAAGCTTTTCAACCAAAAGTGCTGCTACACCCTCTTCACTACCTGCTTCATATTTAATGAATTGAGTAACTATATTTTTTATCTCTAAATCTTCTAGCGGATGCATATATGCCACTCTTGCTCTGTGCCATTTACTTGCCATATTGACATGATATTTTACAGTTGGAGCATCATCATTAATTTTTGTTCCTAATACAATAATTGCTTTAGAGTCTGAAATACCTCTTAGTGTACCACCGTAAAGGCTTTTCCCGGTAATTGAGCTATATCCTTGCATAAACTTTTGAAAGTTTCTTGCTTCATTAGAGATAAGCTTAACCCCTTTTTTCTCTTTAAGTTTTTGAAGTATAAAGGCTTCTTCATTAGAGATTTGATTAGAGAAAAGAATACTTTTTGCATTTTCAAACGCTTCAACAGCAGCAGAGAATGCTTTAGTATCTTTTGTAACATTTTCGTTCGCATAGTCAAAACCATATCTACCTGCACCACAAAGTGTTGTAAATTCATAGGCATTGGTTACACGGTGAATTTTCTCATTTTTAACTTCATAAGTCATTTGACAACCACCACCACAATGTGGACAAGCTGATGGTATTTTTTCAAGTTCCCAAGCATTCACTGAGTACTTAAAGTTTGTATCTACTAAAGCACCTACAGGACAAACTGCTGCAGCTTCACCAAGTGATGCGTAGTTTTTATCTTGCTTAGTATTGATAATAGTTGAACCATATCCACCAAATTTAATTTTAAGTGCTTCATCACCTGTAATCTCTGTAGAAACCCTTACACACTTTTCACACATAATGCAAAGTGCAGGGTCATAAGAGACATGTCCCCAATTCTCTACGGGTCTATGTTGGTCACGAGCAGTAAAGGCTTGCTCTTCAAGACCAAACTCCATTGTTTTGTTTTGAAGATCACACTCACCACTTTTATCACATACTCCACACTCTAATGGATGGTTTACGTTATAAAGCTTCATGATGTTTTTACGCTCAGTGTTGAGTTCATCATTTTGCGTATTGATGACTGCACCATCTGTTGCTTTTTCTTGGCAAGAGAGAATCATTCCATCTACACCTTCAACATCTACGATACACATACGACAAGATGCAATAGGTTGCACCTTCGTAAGGTAACACATCGTTGGGATATAAATATCATTCTCTCTTGCAATATCTAAAATTGTCTTACCAAAAGTACTTTTACAGGTTTTGCCATCGATGGTAACTGTAATAGCTTTACCTTTATTAATTGAATTATGTATACTCATATTACACCGCCTCCCATCACACTGCTACCATGGAAATATAGTAACAACGCATACAACGTTCAGCTTCTGCCATAGCTTCTTCACCTGTGAAGCCAAGGTTTACCTCTTTGTTGTTTGTTTTACGCTCATCAACACCAAGCTTTTCACTCTCTGCACGAGGAAGTCCTGGCATCCAACCTGTAATCTTCTCTTTTTTATCAAAGACTCTCAGTCTGTTTAAGTGGTCTTCCATAATTTCATCATCAGTACGTGTGCATTTGCCATCGTAAATATAGCGACCGATAACAGAAGCTGCTCTTCTAGCCTGTCCTACTGCATTTACAATAGTCATAGGACCATACTCACAGTCGCCCGCAGCAAAAAGTCCAGGGCGTGTTGTCATAAAGTCTTTACCATTGGTTAAGATACTGTTCCAAGATGTCATCTCTAAATTCCACTCTTCAGGAAGAATTTGTAAATCAAGTGCTTGTGAAACCGCAGGAATAAGATAATCACACTCTATCTCAAAATCGCCATCTTCTATCTTCACAAGTTGGGCTCTACCACCATTAGGATCAGGTACGAGTTCAAAACGGTTCACTTTAAGAGCCGTAATGTTTTTCTCATCATCATATATCTCTTCAATGGCAGAGTGGAAGATAAACTCTACACCCTCTTCAACTGCTTCGTGATACTCTTCATAAGTCGTGTTACGAATAATAGTTTTTTCATCACGACGATAAAGCATCACTACTTTTTTTGCACCCTCACGAATAGAGCATCGTACTACATCCATAGAGGTAAATCCACCACCAACACAAACAACAGTCTTTCCATTAAGTTCATTGGAGGCAGGAGAACCAATTTGATACTTATGCCATAAATTTACTTTATCAAGCATCTCTATCGCACCCCAGTAGCCACCCATTTTAGTGTTTTCATTTGCCGCACGTACTTTCTTTGAAAGTCTTGCACCAAATCCTAAAAGGGTTGCATCATACTCAGCCTCTATCTCTTTAAGTTTTTCAGCATCCACTCTACAGTTGTTAGTAATACTTACTGCTTCAAGTTCAAGTACAAGGTCAATATCTTTTTGATACTTCCCTATCGGCATACGGTACTCAGGAACACCCACCGCAACTTCACCACCATTTACAGGTAGCTCCTCAAAGATGTGAGACTGGATACCTTCAAGTGCCAAATAGTATGCAGCAGTTAAACCTGCTGGTCCTGCACCAATGATTGCTACTTTTTTACCATCATTTCTCAATGGCTTAGGCTCAACAGGATGTAACCAAGGAAGCTCATGGTCTGTTTCATAGTCAGCACCTAAACGCTTAAGCTCCATAATTGAAATAGGTTCATCAAGGTTCATACGACGACACGCATCTTCACATGGATGAGGACAAACACGTCCACAAGTATGTGCTAGTGGCATAGTCTGTCTTGTTGCTGCTAGAGACTCTGTAAATACCATATCTCTTACACCTTCTATATATGCTGGTATATCAACATGAGCAGGACACATATCTGTACATGGTGCTGTTACTTTAGCAATGTAGTTTGTCTCTCCTGCATAATGTTTAGAAGGTATTTGAGCATCTATACATGTATCAAACTGCTCTTTATAGTGTTCCATTAAATCTAAAATAGGTTTAGGTACTGTCTTTCCTATTTCACACTTAGAGGTTGTCATCATTGTTTGAGAAATCTCTTTTAAGTGTGCTATATCATCATAACTACCTTCACCACGTGCTATTTTGTCGAGTAAATCATAAAGGATTCTTCCTCCCCATCTACCAGGAGCACAACGTCCACAAGCTTCAGAGTACTCTTGGTACTGTGCAGCGTACTGTGACGCTAACTCAACTGCATCTATATCTTCATCAAAAATGGCAACGCCATCCCATCCGATGAATGCTTTTGAGTTTTTATCTCCATGATAAGTTTCAGGGAGTTTAAATCCTGATTTACTCAACTCTTCAGATGGTTTACCTCGATTATCGATAAATTCATCTCTCCAAGTTGAGAATATAATACCTGACATTATTTAGCCTTTGGCTTTCTTACTGCACGTCTAGGTGCTGCTTTTTTTACGGGTGCTTTTTTTGCTGGTGCTTTTTTTGCTTCCGCAACTTTTTGGGCTTCTGCCTCTGCTTTTGCCTTCGCTTCTGCTTCTGCTTTAGCTTTTGCCTCAGCTTCAGCTTCAGCTTTTTGAGCCTCTTCTTTAGCTTTAGCTTCTGCTTCCTCTTTTACCTTTGCTTCTGCCTCTGCTTTTTCGGCTGCTATTTTAGCCTCAGCATCTGCCTTAGCTTTTGCTTCAGCAGCTATTTTATCTGCTTCAGCTTTCTCTTCAGCGGCTTTTTGAGCAGCAACTCTTGCTGCTTCTTTCTTCTCATCTCTCTCTTTTCTTGTCTTCTCATCAACTTTTTTTACAACTATAGTCCAATCAACTTCATTGAACTTTAATGAGTTCATCAAGTCATGCCCAGCATCTCTTACGACATCAGCACTCTTTTGTATAGAGCTAAAGTCACCTACTTCAAAAAGGAAAATTCCTACTTCATCAACCTTGATACCCTTGTCAATAAGTTCAACCATTCTGTCATAAAAATCATCTTTTAAATGTCTTAAATCATATCTTTTCATTTATGCTCTCCTTAACGATCAACTTCACCGAATACGATATTAGTAGTACCAATAATCGTAACGACGTCTGCTATATATGTACCTACAAGAAGCTCTTGAAGTAATCCTGTGTGGAAGAAGCTTGGTGCTCTACATTTCAATCTATAAGCATAAGGCTCACCTTCTGACTTAATATAGAAACCTAATTCACCTTTTGGTGACTCTGTAGGGATATATACTTCACCTTTTGGTGGTCTCATTCCTTGAGTTACAAGCACAAAGTGTTGCATCAATGCATAGTTTTGTGTCATAATCTCCTCTTTAGGAGCAGAGATATACTGTGGGGCATGAGCCATAAGTTGAGGCTCTGTTTTTTTATACATTGGAATAAGTTGTCTTATAATTCTTGTTGACTGCTTCATCTCTTCCATATAAATCAAGAAACGCCCGTAAGAGTCACATCTATCTGATGTTGGAATATCAAAGTCAAGTTCAGGATAAAGCTCATAAGGCTCCTCTTTTCTTATATCCCAATTTACACCTGAACCTCTAAGCATAGGTCCTGTACAACCCCATGAGAGTGCATCTTCAGCAGAGATAACTCCTACATCTTCAAGACGCATTTTCCAAATACGGTTCTCATTTAGTAATGCACCGTATGTATGGTCAACTTCATGATCTACTTTACTACAGAATGATGCAGCAGCCTCTAACCAACCGGCAGGAAGGTCAAGAGGTACACCACCAATACGCACAGCAGAGTGAGTCAATCTTGCTCCACAGTAGTCTTCCATTAAGTCCATTGCAAACTCACGTTCACGGAAAGCATAAAGGAATACTGACATTGCACCAACATCTAGTGCATGTGTAGCAACAAAGAATAGGTGAGAAATAATTCTATTTAACTCTAGTAACATCGTACGAATCACTTGAGCACGTCTTGGTGCTTCTATACCTATAAGTTTCTCTACTGCTAATGCATATGCATAGTTGTTAGAGGTTGACGCGATATAGTCAAGTCTATCTGTTGTTGGTAAGAACTCATTGTATGTCATGTTTTCTGCCATCTTCTCAATACCACGGTGAAGGTATCCAATATCTGGATATGCTTTCACTACTTGCTCACCATCTAGCTCTAAAACAAGTCTAAGCTGACCGTGTGCAGAAGGGTGCTGAGGACCGAAGTTGATAACCATTGTGTTGTCATCACGCTCAAAATTGAGGTTTTCAAAAAATGGGGTTAATTTATTAGGTTGTTGCATCTCGCCTCCTTATCTTCTCTTATCTAATTGCTTACCAGAGTTTTTAGTATAATCTACAAGCACTGTTTCACTATATTCAATATCAGATTTCACTTCACCAGCAGAAATATCTGCATCAAATGGAACTTCATATCCTACTCTTGAGAAACGCTTTGTATCATATCTGTCAACACGTGATTGATCTCTGTTTTCTGGTCCTATTACATCTCTATACTCTTTACCAAAAATTTTATCTACCTCATACCATGAAGCAAACTCATCACCTATCATAGGGTATGTTTTAAGTAAAGGGTGTCCTTCCCAGTCATCAGGCATAAGAATACGCTTAAGGAAAGAGTGATTATTTATCTTGATACCAAACATATCAAATATTTCACGCTCTGCAAAGTTTGCAGATTTAAAAAGTGCTTCAATACTCTCTATTGCTTCATCACTTTTAATACGACAAACAACTCTTATTCTTTTAGCTTCTGTGATATTTAGCAACTGATAAAAGAGTTCAAACTCACCATCTTTTGCCAAGTAATCTACAGCACTTTGTTCAGAACATTGTGTATATCCACACGTCTCTTTTAAAAGCTTTATCACTTCAAAATTTTGAGTTGCATCTATATGTATGACTAATTGTTCTAATTCTACATATGACGCTTTAGCTAATTTGCCAACAGCTGTCAATACATTTGCAAAGTGACTCTCTGCTTCTACTTTTTCTCTTGCTACACGTGGTGCAACCCAAAATCTGTCAGTGTAGTATGACTTCCCTTGAACATTGTCTTTTGGTACGTATTTTCTCATTACACTAACCTCAAGTTTTGTTTTGTATTGTTATTCATGTTTGCAGACTCTCTTCTGATTTTCTTTTGAAGCATCATCAATGCATACTGAAGTGTTTCAGGACGAGGTGCACAACCAGGAAGGTAAATATCTACAGGGATAATACGGTCAACACCTTGTACGGTTGCATACGTGTTAAACATACCACCTGTATTTGCACAAGAACCCATAGAGATAACCCATTTAGGCTCAGTCATTTGGTCATAAAGTCTTCTTGCAAACTCAGAGTGCTTCTTAGACAATGTTCCTGCCAAAATCATAACATCTGCCTGTCTTGGTGATGCTCTAAAGATTGTTCCCATTCTATCGAAGTCATAACGACTTGCTCCAGATGCCATCATCTCAATCGCACAACATGCGAGTCCGTAAGTAAGCGGCCAAAGTGAATTTGAACGCCCCCAGTTTACAAGTTTATCTGCCGAAGTTAAAACTATCGGTAAGCCTGCCGATGAGGCGTAATTTACCTTATGCTGTGCCATTCAAGTGCTCCTTTTTTCCATGCGTATACGAAACCAATCGTTAACAAAAGTATAAATAATATCATTTCTACAAATCCAAACCAACCTAACAGTTTAAAGTCAATTGCCCAAGGAAACATAAAGATAATCTCTACATCAAACAAAATAAATAAAAGTGCGATAAGGTAAAACTGTACCGAAATGGTATTGGGTTGTTTTGTAACCTCAGGTCCACACTCATAAATACTAAGTTTAAGCTTCTCTGTGTCGAGTCTAGCCATTCTTCTACTGATAAAACGAGCCGCCATAAGTGTTGCAGGAAATGCAACTGCCGTCAGTGCAAATAAAACAAATACACCAAAATATGGATGTTCTGTAATTACATGAGTCATATTAATCCCTTATTTAAATCAATTCTCCATTGGAAATGAACAAGCCATTTCCAACTCCTCCCACCATAGCTTTTGCTATAGCGTAGAGAGTTCTCAGAATATTACCTTTATAGTATCTGAAACATAGTTAAAGTTTTTATCGCTATAACACCTTTAAATGCTTAGTTTTAGGGGATGTAACTATGCGAAACAGAAAAAAGTGGTTACAATATCAAGAAAATTATAAGGGTTATTATGAAAGTTATTATAAAAAATTATATGAATATACTTTATTGGATAGCAATGGCAGGATTAGTTATTTGGTTTCTATATAGTAAAGGATGGATACTTGCCAACTTTGAATCAATTACAGCAAAACAAGCTTACGCTCTCATGGAAAACAACAAAAATATAACGCTTTTAGATGTAAGAACCATAGAAGAGTTTAAAAGTCACCACGTAAAAGATGCCAAACTCATCCCACTTGGAAACTTAGCAAAAGAGTTAAAAGAACTCATCAGAGACAAAAACCATAAAATTCTTGTTTACTGCCAAACAGGAAGAAGAAGCGTAAGTGCCTCACGTACCTTAGAAAAAAGTGGATTTACCCCCATCAACATTGAGGGTGGGATTATTGCTATGAAACATGTGGGATTTAAAATGCTTAAGTAGTTAAAACATCCAAGCGTGCTTTTAACTCACCTTCTTAAGTAAATCCTATAATTCATACCATATAGGTACGGAAAGATAAGTTGCTAACATTTTAGTATCTTTA
>JAYEHY010000024.1:0-5086 GCA_034659695.1 Campylobacterota bacterium
TGGCTGCTAGTACTCCACTCTCGTCATTGACTTCTAGTCTTAGGTAGTAGTTTGTGCTTATTTCATCTTTTGGAAGTAGTGTCAACTCACCTTGAAGCGGTTTTTTATACCCTAGCATTGGATTTGTGTTTCCTCTTACGATGTCTATAATATCTGAAATAACAGCAGATGCCGTAGCATCTCCACCGGCTCCAGGACCGTAGTACATCGTCTCACCTACACGGTCACCTATAACAGTGACTGCATTCATAACACCATCAACCTTTGCTATCATAGACGCTTTTGGTATCATGGTAGCGTGTACTCTTAACTCTACCCCTGTACCTACTTTTTTAGCTATTCCTAGAGACTTTATCTCATAACCAAACTCTTTTGCAAAGTCTACATCTGTTTGAGTAATCTCCTCTATGCCCTCTATGAGTATATCTTCTGGTTTTGCATCTATACCATAAGCGATACTTGCCAAGATGAGCAACTTATGTGAAGCATCAAATCCACCTACATCAAAAGTTGGGTCAGCTTCTGCATAGCCTAACTCTTGAGATTTTTTGAGTATCTCATCATATTTTGCTCCATGGTTTATCATATTTGTAAGCATGTAGTTACAAGTACCATTCATTATACCTTGAATAGAGTCTATATTATTTGCAGAGAGTCCATTACGCAGTGCTGAGATAATAGGTATACCCCCTGCAGTACTCGCTTCATACATAAGAGGGATATCACCTGCTATCTTTTCTAATTCATAGCGATGGTATGCAAGTAGAGCCTTATTTGCAGTCACTACAGCTTTACCGTTTTCTAGGGCTTTTTTTACTAAATCAAATGGCTCTTCAACTCCACCCATAAGTTCGACTACGATGTCTATTTCGGGGTCATTGACTACATCAAGAGGGTTGTCTGTGATAACAATATCTACCCCTCTCTCTTTTGATAGGTTTTTAACAACACCAGATTTTGCTACTATCTTTTTACCTGCTCTAGCCTCTATTAGCTCTGCATTATCTTCAAGTATCTGTGCAACACTTGTACCAACTGTACCTACTCCAAGTATTCCTATCTTAACCATTCTGTTCCGCCTCTACATTTTTTAAAAACTTTTTAATATTTCTTGCTGCCTGACGGATACGGTTTTCATTTTCAATGAGTGCTATACGCACATACTCATCACCATACTTACCAAAACCTATACCGGGACTCACTGCTACACCTGCTTCAACTAAGAGTCTTTTAGCAAACTCCATACTCCCCATAGCTCTACAACTTTGAGGAATCTTACCCCATATAAACATCGATGCATTGGGTTTACCCATCTTCCATCCAGCATTTGCAAATGCCTCAAGCATTACATCTCTTCTCTTTTGATAACGAGGGATTATCTGCTCATCTGGTATGTAGTGGTGTTCATCTAGTGCTACTGTTGCTGCTACCTGAATGGGCGTAAACATACCATAATCAAGCCAAGACTTTATGCTCTGCAACGCACCAATAAGCTTTTTATTACCTACTATAAATCCAACTCTCCAACCTGCCATGTTGTACGACTTAGATAGAGTATATGCCTCAACTGCTACATCTTTTGCACCCTCTACCTCCATGATAGATGGAGTTTTATAACCATCAAATGTGATATCTGCATAGGCGATATCTGAGATGATGTAAAATCTCTTCTCTCTTGCAAGTGCTACGAGTCTCTCATAAAACTGAGGTGTTACCGTAGCAGTGCTTGGGTTATGAGGAAAGTTAACTACTAAAAACTTTGCTTTTGGTATGGAGTTATCTAAGTGGCTCTCTACATCTGCTAAAAACTTATCTTCATCTACTTCAAATGTATCTTCATTAAATGTAAGCTCCATCTTCTCTACATTTGCACCAGCTAAAACAAATGCTTGAGAGTGAATAGGGTAAGTAGGGTCAGGAACAATCGCCACATCACCAGGGTTAGAGATGGCTTGGACTAAGTGAACATACCCCTCTTTACTTCCCATCGTAGCTACCACTTCTGTATTTGGATCTAACTCTACACCATACTTTCTTTTATACCAGTTGGTCATAGCTAAACGCAATTTATAGATACCCTTACTTGCAGAGTATCCATGAGTTTTAGGCTTTAAAGCAGTTTCACACAGTTTATCTATAATAGGCTGTGGTGTTGAAGCATCAGGGTTACCCATAGAGAAATCTATAATGTCATTCCCCTCTCTTCTTAATTGCATTTTAAGTTCGTTAATCTCTGCAAAAAGATACTTTGGTAAGCGGTTTATTTTGTCAAATTGTATTTCATCAAACATTTTTTCTCTCTTTTATTACTTAGATAATATTATGATATGTTATTCTCATTGGTTATACTAGATATATTGTTTTCAACCGTTGTATTCATTTCTGTTGTATTTGTTTCAACAGTTGCATTTGTCTGGGCTATCACACTTGAAACAGGCAGCACACGCTTTACTTCTATTTCAGAAATAACATTAACAATATTTAATGCTTTTTCTTCTTTAATCTCTTTTTCTATCTCTTTTTCTGTAGCTATTTGAATACTCTTATCTTCTTTAAATGGAAGTAGTCCACTTAATTTCTTTTGATCAAATTGTGTAAAAAAATACCATGAAGCATATCCCAATAAAAAGATAATAAAAAATAAAAAGAGTTTAGAGTTGCCTTCTTCTTCTATGCTTGAACCGTGAACTGCAATGCTATTTTCTTCATCTGGGTGATTCAGATAAAATTCTAAAGCTTCTTCTTTAAACTCAGTTAAATCCACCTTGAATTCACGTTCTAGTATAGAAATAAATCCTAATGTTTTTACTTTTTTTAAACGAGAAAACTCATTTTCCATAAGTATTTCAACATTTGACACAGCAATATTTGTCTTTTTACTTATCTCTTTTACACTATATTCTTCAAGAATTTCATTTAACTGCATAACTCATCCTGTGTATTAAAATTGCTGCTGCTGCACTGACATTTAACGAGTCAAATGCATGTTTCATCTCTATGGAGACACTATGGTCTAATTTTGAGGATACTTTTTTAGAAAGTCCTTTACCTTCACTTCCTAAGACAAGTACTCTCTTCGTACTAAAAGTCACATCTTGAATACTCTCACCATCCATTGATGCACCATAAAAGGTAAAGCCTATCTGTCCTAGTTCATTAAAAACATCTAATGCATTAGGTATAACCATAAAAGGGATATCTAGCATAGCACCAGAACTACTACGTGATATAGCAGCAAAGTTAAGCTGTTTTACTCCTGTAGCAATCACCGCTTCTGCACCTAGTGCATAAGCTGAACGTACAATAGCACCTATATTTCCCACATCTGTTAACCCATCTAAAATAATAATAAAATTACTCTTTTTAATATCAGAAAGTGAACTTTGTTCAAACTCATCTATCTCTACAAGTAAACCTTGGTGATTACCACCTTTACTCATAGACTGAGCCCACTTCTCTTCTAAGAATTTTATATTATCATGGTATTTGTGAAAAAGCTCTTTAGGGAGAATTCCCTTTTTAGCAACGTAAACTGTTTTTATCTTTTCTGAATGATGCTCTAAGGCATGCAAACATACTTGTTTTCCATATATAATCATAAAGAGATTTTATCTAATTTTTACTTTATAGGGTGTTAAGGTGCAAATTACTCACTATTGTATAAGTTGACTATACCACTCTTTAACACTTTTATCACTCAGTTGAGCTAAAAGTTTTGCCTTTGGTTTGGGCGGTAAATCAAGGTTTAACACTTCTGTAAAACTCAAACTCTTCTCCCTATTTGGCTTAGAACGTATTACCACTACCCACTCTCCACGAATCGTAAGTTCTTTTAACTTTTCATTGAGTTCTAATGCTGTGCCACGGTAGTATCTTTGGTACTTTTTACTTATCTCTTTAGATAAAAAAAGCTCTCTATTTTCATCTAAAGCTACTATCTCGTTTAAAAGCTTCTCTAAACGATGTGGAGACTCATAAAGTACGGTATTGTAACCATTGTCCATCGCTTCAGCTAAGGCTGAACTTCTCTCTTTACCTTTATGTGGTAAAAAAGCATAAAATAGAAACTTCCCCTCTTCAAAACCACTCGCTGCATATGCTGTAGTTACTGCCGAAGCCCCAGGAAGTACATCATATTTTAGCTCATGCTTTTGTGCGTACTCCACAAGCAGTTGCCCAGGATCAGAGATAACTGGCATTCCTGCATCACTTACATACACAACCTGTTTGTCTCCTAATATTTCACCTAGCTGCTCTAAACGCTCTGCACCATTGTGTTCATTAAAAGAGTAAAACTCTGCTTCAGGGTACACCATATCAAACCGCTCTTCTAAAAGGCGTAAAAGCCGTTTGGTCTGACGTGTATCTTCACATAAAAAAATTTCTGTTTTTTCAAAAAGTTTCATCGCACGAATAGTAATGTCTTGTGGGTTTCCAATAGGAGTGGGGATAAATGTAATCATAAATTATGATGTAGGGGCAGACCTATGTCTGCCCAAAAATACAAATCGTCTTACGACAATTTATATTTGCTTTTAAACTTCTCTACTCTACCAGCAGCATCAAGAATTTTCTCTGAACCTGTAAAGAATGGGTGACATTCATTACAAATATCAATACTCATCTTTTCTTTATCTGTTCTAATTTCAAACTCATTTCCACAAGCACAAGTAACTGCACATAATTTATAATCTGGGTGTATTTCTTTTCTCATATTGAGACCTTTTAGTTAATTTGGTGACAGGTAACTAACCTGCTCTAGTCTATGACTCTTCCATATTTAATAAAATAGGGTTATTGCAACACTCTGTGGCGAGACAATATAGGGCGAAATTATAGCAAAAAGTGTTTAAAATATTATAAAAGGGATAAAATGCTTAGGGAGTTTTACCTTGTATTATTTATTTGAAGAGCTGTAAGTGTGTGCCTATTTTTAAAAGCTCAAGGGCAGAAAAGGTAAGGTAATGCCAATGCATAATTAGCAGGCTCTCTAAAAATAGGCATTTTAGTTACATCTCTATATGGGGTTTACATGGCATGAATTCTCCTCTTCTGGCTTTAACCAATGAAAAGGGTAGAGAAGATT
>JAYEHY010000025.1:0-4771 GCA_034659695.1 Campylobacterota bacterium
GTGATTTACTTCTTAAATACATTCCCCAACATACCTTTAATAGCACCTTGCAGGTCAGCAGGGTAGATGACAAACTTGGAATTGGCACTTTTACTTATCTCCTCTAGTGAGTTGATGTATCTGTCTCCTAGCAAGAACATCGCAGGGAGTTCTTTGTCTTGGATGTTGTCACTTATCATTTTTATAGCTTCAGCAGATGCATTGGCTAGGACTATTTGGGCTTTAGCTTCACGCTCTGCGGCTGCTAGTTTACCATCTGCTTCTAAGATGGCAGCATTTTTGTTACCCTCAGCAGTAGTTTCTATGGCTCTTCTTTCTCTCTCAGCTGCGGCTTGTCTCTCCATGGACGCTTGCATAGATGGACTAGGGTTGATGTCTTGAATCTCTACAGATTTGACAGTCACACCCCAGTCAGCTACATCATCTATGATTTGGTCTTTGAGTCTTGTTTTAATGCTCTCACGGTTTGAGAGTGCTTCATCTAGTGACATTTCACCCAAGATGGAACGTAGCGTTGTCATAATGAGTTGCTGAATGGCTAGTCTAAAATCTTCTACACCATAGAGGGCATTTTCTGGTTTTGTTACACGAACAAAAGCGACAGCATTAGTAAGAATCACAGCATTGTCACGGGTAATAACCTCTTGCTGAGGTATATCTAAAATAATATCCCGAGTGGTAATTTTTTGACGTACATCTTCTATATAGGGGATGATGAGATTAAGTCCAGGACCTAGCGTACGAGAAAATTTACCTAACCTCTCTACAAGCCACTCCTCTCCTTGTGGTACAATGTTGATGCCTTTATAAAGCGTAACAATAACAGCAATGGCTAAAATGACTAATATATTTAATGCTTCCATGATTTATCCTTAATATTTAATGTGGTTGTACTTCTATAAGTTGACCGTTTATCTCTACGATTTTAACACGAGTATTTTTAGCAATGTTTACTTTTGCTGTGGCATGCCATGAGGTATTACCCAAAACTGGAGTGTCAAAAGTGACTTTTCCTCTACTGTGAGGCTCTATATCTTCCATCACTGTACCTAGAGTGTCAAGTTTGTAGTTAGACTGACCACTGTTACTCACCAACTTTGTTCTAAACCATTTAAACCATATAGCAATAGAGAGTATGGAAAAAACCATCCATATAAAAAGCTCTGTTTTAAATGATGTACCCATAAAGTTGTCTAGCGTTCCTACTAAAATAGCAGCGACACCAAACCCAAGCATAAAAAATGTACCCATATTCATTTCAAGAATCAAAAGTACAATTCCCAATATAATCCAATGCCACCATAAAACTGTTTCATTGAGAAATTCAATCATAGAGACTCCTTAATTGTATGATGATTTATTATAGCATAAAAGATAAATGATAGTAGAATTTATAAAAATAAGTATAATTTAGATATAATCGCGAAAATTTTACTCTATCAAGGATAATAAATGTCAAGTTTAAATGTATATTATGACAAAGATTGTGATATCAATATCATCAAATCTAAAACAGTAGCAATGATCGGTTTCGGTTCACAAGGACACGCACACGCAGAAAATTTAAGAGATTCTGGTGTTGAAGTTGTTATCGGTCTTAGAAAAGATGGTTCATCTTGGGACAAAGCAGTTGCTAAAGGTTTTGAGACACTTACAGTAGCAGAAGCATCAGCAAAAGCAGATGTGATTATGATTCTTCTTCCAGATGAAAATCAAAAAGAGATTTATGAAGCTGAGATTGAGCCAAATCTTAAAGAGGGTGCTACGATTGCATTTGGACACGGTTTTAACATTCACTATGGAAGAGTAGCTCCAAGAGCAGACATCAATGTTACTATGATTGCTCCTAAAGCTCCTGGTCATACAGTTCGTTCTGAGTTTGTAAGAGGTGGTGGTATTCCAGATCTTATTGCTGTGGGTCAAAACCCAAGTGGTACGACTAAAGAGTTGGCTCTCTCTTATGCTTCAGCTATTGGTGGTGGTAGAACAGCAATCATTGAAACAACTTTCAAAGATGAGACTGAAACTGACCTTTTTGGTGAGCAAGCAGTACTTTGTGGTGGAGCTGCTTCACTTGTACAAGCTGGTTTTGAAACACTTACAGAAGCAGGTTACGCTCCTGAACTTGCATACTTTGAGTGTCTTCATGAGCTTAAGCTTATCGTTGACCTTATGTTCGAAGGTGGAATCGCTGACATGAGATACTCTATCTCTAACACTGCTGAGTATGGAGACTATGTTTCAGGTAAAAGAGTTATCAATGCTGAGTCTAAACAAGCGATGAAAGACATCTTAACAGAGATTCAAGATGGTAGATTTGCTAAAGACTTTATCTTAGAAGGTCAAGCAGGTTACCCTCGTATGAATGCAGAACGTTCAAATGATAAAGAGAAACTTATCACTAAAACTGGTAACTCTCTTCGTGAAATGATGCCTTGGATCTCTGCAGGTAAAATCGTAGATCAAGAGACTAACTAATTTTTTTAGTTATTTCTACCCCAAACTAACTAAAAATCTTTAGTTAGTTGGTTTTGTAGCCTCATTTACTCAAATATTTAAATCTTAACTTCCTTTGCTATAATAATCAAAATTAATATGAGTGATGTATATGGCACCTAAATCTAAGAAATCAGCAACTACTAAAAAACCTATTAAAAAAAGACGTAGTAAGAAACGAGTGAAGAAGTTTGGTTTTAGTAAAGTTTTTCTTTCTGTATCTATGATTGTTATGATAATCTCAGTAGGAGTATTTGGATATGTTCTTGGAAAAAAAGATATAGTTCAAGAGCGTACCTCAAAACCTACACAACATAAGCAAATATATACCACTTTGCAACTTTTAAACGATTTATCTAATATGGAGTTTTCTAAACCTAAAGAGGAGCATGCGAAAAAGGAGGTAATAAAAAAAGAAACTGCTATTAAAGCCAAAGAGCCAATAGTTAAAAAAACTAAAGCAGTGCATGAAAAAGTAGACTTGGCTTATCGTGGTAAAAAACCAAAGTTGGTTATTATTATCGATGATGTCTCTTCTTTGAAACAGTTAAAAAAAATTAAAGCTTTACCTATGAAAGTTACACCCTCAATTTTCCCTCCTTTTAGGTATGCTAAAACTAACCATAAATTAGCTAAAGGATTAAAGAATTATATGATTCACCTTCCTATGGAGTCTGGTAAAAGTTTTGATAAACAGCATGGAACACTATTGATAAAAGATGCTAATAAAAAAATAAAAGCTAGGGTCAAAGAGATGCGAAAACTATTTCCTACAGCACGTTACGTTAATAATCATACAGGCTCCAAATTTACAAGTAATTATAAAGCTATGTACACATTGTATGAACTACTTCGTAAAGAGGGTTTTGTATTTGTAGATAGTCGTACAGTAGGTACGACTAAAGTACGTAAAGTTGCCCATAGCTTTGGAGACAAGTATGTAGGTAGAGATATATTTATAGATAACAAACATACTGTAGCATATATTCATAAACAGCTTAAAAAAGCTGTACGAGTAGCCAAAAGAAAAGGGTATGCCATAGCCATAGGACACCCACACTTTGTTACGATGAAAGCACTTAAATCTGCAAATCGTATATTGAAAGATGTTGAAATCGTATATATAGATGAAATTTATAAAAAAGTAAAAAAATAAGAGGTATAGTCATAGCAATTTTAGAGAGCCTGTCGATTATGCTTTGGCTCTTGCTAGTTTTAATGATAGACCCCTTTACCCTTAAAAAATAATGAGCAATATTTTATCACTATAACTATCAAAAGCAAAGACATAAAAATACTTTTATTTTTTTATAGAAAACTTTTTTCCAAGGATAAGTTTTATGAGTTATTTTACTTATTAAATAAAATATAATTCAAAAAGCAAAAGAGATGTTACGTTAGGCGGATTCGACTCATAAGAGAATTGTCCTGTCCCACCGTCCCAATGAATGACCCCATCACACAATGACTAGATTTTCAAAGAATTCCAGTCATTTTCACCTTAGCTATTTTGATAAATACAAAGGATAATACATTTTTGCATTTTCAGATGATGTAGTATATCTGTCTAACATTACAAAGTTATTGTCTTCGTAAAACTGTATAACTTTTGAATGGTTTATGGCATCCAAAACAACGACTCTACCACCTATGATAAGTGAAGCATCTTTTATAGTTTCTATGGCATCAGATAAGATGTATTGACCTATAGTATGAAAGTTTTGATTAGATTTCCCTAATTGTGCTATGAGAAAACAAGCAATTTCTTGACGATTTTTATCTATGCCGTCTATTTTCTTAATGATAGTTTTTGAAAGATTACTTGTTTCTAAAATATTGAGAGAAACAGTAAAGTATGCAACAACTTCTTTTTCTTTAGATATATATAAATATGTTTTTGTGATACTTCTCTTTTCAAATGATATGGCTTTGGTTGCATCATTTAAAAAATCTTCCAAATCTTTATTTTTACTACATTTAAAAGTTTGACATAGTTGTAAAACAAAATCGTTGTCATATTCATCAAGTAATGAAGAGAGTGAAATAAATGTAAGGGAATGATAATAGTCTTCTGTAGTGATAAAATTATCCTAGTAGGTTTTTAAGTTTAACTTTTTTCTTTCTGATACTAGATGTTAACTTTACCTTTAACGACTCTTCTCTCTTTTTCGCATATTCAGAGCTATGTGCATAATGAAATGCTTTGTCTGCATTGGTATCTAAGATAATTTTTTCAAATATACTTTTAGTCATAATAGCAATTCTCCTTAGCTTT
>JAYEHY010000026.1:0-53562 GCA_034659695.1 Campylobacterota bacterium
GGGGAAAAAGGGAAGGTTGTACCTTTGTACTCAAAGCTGTTGAGCTTTTGGAGTTGATGGAGAAGTACATCTTTAAGCAGCACTTGTCCTGTGTTAACCCTGTACCCTTTCATCTTCTCTGGAGAGATGTGGATATAGCCCATGCTTTTGAGGAGCTCTATAGTGTTATTTTGGGTTTGAATTTCATTAGTATTTGGGATCATGCTTCATCCAATGTCAAAAGTGTACCCACCCTCTTTTCTATATATCCCTCTATCTTTCGTAGTCTTTTATTAGGAAGTTTATATTTAGAGCTTGTATCAAATTTAAAACCTATCAATTTTCTTACTTTTTGTTTGACTTTTTTCGTCAGTATTTTTTCAGCGAAAAACATAAAATCACCTGCATTTTTCATACTTTTTGTCTTGGCATACTGTTCTATATTGTCCAAGTCATCCTCTAAAGCATCAGCAAAAAGAGATAAACCATTATCGAAGATAGGAGCGACACTTACTATCTTATTGCTACTGTTATCTATCAAAAGACCTAAATTACCAAAATGCCTATCGGTATTGAGTATGATCACATCAAAGATAAGCATCTCTATCAACGCTTCATAATACTCCTCACCTAAGTTTTTGTAGTATGCCAACACAGCTTCCCATCCCCCCTCTTTCACAAGGTGGTAGATGGGTATAAAAGCAAGCTCTTTAGATGAAAAAAGTGCACAGACAGAGTTGATCTTCCCTTTCCATTTTCCTAGTGTATAGGCTGTAGCATTTAACCCCATAGCCTTAGCTATCTGTGAAGCATAAAACTCCGAGTAAGGCTCTTTACCGCAGTTGGCACAACCATGTGAACCCCCTTTATAAAGAAAAGTTCCTTTTCTGCCTTGTGGGTTTCGTCTCCATGCTTTTGCCAACATACCATTGGTAGTAAACTCTGGGCTAGAGAGAAACCCCTCTTGTTTCACAGAGGCATACCCTGTGTAGGCAAGCAAGGAAAGTGTTTTGTTAAAGTCGTTATCATAAAGATTATATTTTTCAAATCTACCTTCAAATCCTTTTTCGACTATCCAGTAGCAGTCATTGAGTGAAAGACTTTTAGAGATGGCAACAATCCCCTCTACATCTTCCAGGCTCAAACCTAGTTCCATGAGTACTTTATGTACGAACTCTCTGTTTTTAGGTATGGTTCTTGACTTTATCCATGAGAGTAAGTTAACATCATTCATTTCAAGTCCCAAAGGGGAAAAGGTTTTATGCTCTTTATAAATGTGTGTTATCTCTATACTGCTACCAGAGAGTGCACTAGAGTTAAAACGAAATGCTACTATGGCTTTATCAAAATGTTTTAGAATGTAGGTTTTAGGTTGCATATTTTTTCCTTATATCTTGGCTTTCATTTATATTTGGGATCATTTTCTTTTTCCTCTAAATCTTCGCTTTTTCTTTGCCAAGACGTTATTGCCTCTCAACGATGCTGGTCGGGATATTGATTTATTCACTTACTTAATCATCCTACCCATGAATCAAAGTTTTTGTACCCATTATCCTTATTCCATTTATACGTTCTGTATACGGAAGATAACTGGTAAAACTTTCCTCGTCTTGCGATTGAAGCCTGACTATCTAATACGTATGTATCAGAACCATCAATTTCTCTATACAAAACCCATTTAGAGTTTTTCCATTCATACATAGTTGACTTTTTACCATCTTCACTGATTTTATATCCCAAATAATCAAAAGGATTTTTGCCTAAATCTTTTGTCTGACCATTTTTACATTTTATTCCATTGATATGAATACCAAATATATGATTTCCTTTCTTCATACTTTTAAATATTTCATATCTTACCCATGGTCTTAAATACGTACCAGAACCAATTAATACACATGAATTTGAAGTATTGTTTAACCCTTTATTAATCAATCTTTTAAGTGCTATCGAGCCTTGTTTTTTTGCAGACTCCCATATTGAAGCATCATAAAACCCAGAAACTTCTCTATCTTGAGTTCTCCAGTGGTTTCTTACAACATTAGCTCTAAAGTCAATTACATCCTGGTAATGAAAACTAAAAAAAACTCTTTTTGCCATTATACACTTCCTAAAAAATCTAAACAGCTTATAAATAGTAACAATACCAGTAATCCGCCATAGAACATACGCAAAGAAATTGAAAACATTGTTTTAAGATAATCATCCACATCACTTTCAAATCGTTTAGGGTTTAAATCAAAAAGAAATTCATCACTTGTAGGTCTATTTTTAACAACCCATCCATATAGTTTCCTATAAATTCTCTCTGTTCTTAAGTAATATGTATCTAAAATCCAAAATGAAAATAATGGTAAAAATGCCAATAAATAATTTGTATCTGACTTACCTTTAAATATAAGTGTGATAACAATTAATGTCACTGTCCAACCTTTAATTTTAAAAGAGTTGTCAGCCATTCTTTTTATGATATCTTGTATAACTTTAATTTCATCAATTAACAGTTTTTCATTTTTTGTTAGATCTTTCATCTACTAGTACCTCCTAACCAATCTTGTATATAAACCTTCGCTCCATACGTTTCACACCTGATAAAAAGATCATCTACTGAATAGCCTTTTTTATCTTTCAATACCCAACAGTAAAGACCAAGATATTCCTGACCTTTAAAATACTCACTAAAACTATTATTATTTGTTGATATAGGTAGTACAGCTACTCTTTTATTTTTTATTCCATCAAAATAGCCAAGTTCCCAAGGCATCCATTTTGAGCTTGGAGAGTTTTCCGATGTAGCAAAAAATAAACATTTAGATTGCTGCATTCGTTTTTGTAAAACCTTTGCTGTTTCTTTTGTAACCTCGTCTCTACTTAATAATTTATCTGTAATCCAGTCTACATAAACAGTATATCCCATCCGTTCCAATTCTTTTTTTAGAGCAGGGATAATCTCTTTATCCGCATAACTATGTGATAAAAAAATATCAAAATTATCATAATCACTTACATAAATATTACTTGCATTTTTTGATTTATATTTTGCGATATAATCATAACTCTCTGTCAAAGGCGTATAACTCTTCAAATTTTCATAATTAAATAATGCCATTACTCTTCTCCCTTAGTTTTATATGTTCTCACTTCCCCACTCAACAACCTCTGCATCAACCCACGCTTCTGCTCTTTAAGTGCTTCAAGTTCATTTTTGAGCAAGTCTATCTCTTTGTCTGCAAGAGTTAGGACTTCTGCTATATTTTGTTGTTCTCGTATAGATGGAAGCCTTATTGGTAAACCTTTTACAATTTGAGCATTGAGATTACCTTGTGTTCCAGTTTCAACAAATCTATATATATACTTTTTAAACTCCAAAAGACAATAATACAAATATTCTAAATCAACTCGTTCAAGATTCGGAATTATATTTATCATTGCTTGACTCGTAGATACTTCTACTTTATTTATTGTCACAAATCCAACAGAAGCATACATTGAATAAATTAAAGTGTTTTTAGGAACTATCCATGCTGAAGAACTATCTAATGCATCTTCAGTAATATGGACTTTAGTATCCAATAAATATTTACCACTATTTGTCATATCATTAACTTTAACAAACGGTATCTCTCCCGTATAAAAGTCTTTATTTGTAGCTTTAGGTGTTCCTCCAGATTGCATTTTCAATGCAATCTCCCCTAACTTCACCTCTTCCCACTCCCCATCAAATCCATCAAACCGAACTTCCCCACTCAAAAGCTTCTGCATCAACCCTTTTTTAAGCTCTTCTTTGGCCTCTATGAGTGCTTCTTGTTTACTGATGGCATCATCCCAAGTGGTGAGAATTTGGGCTATTTTTTGTTGTTCTTTTAGGGGTAGAAGAGGGATTTTTAACTCTGCAAACTCTTTTTGTCCCAAAGTTTTGTTTCGACCTGCTCCACCAGGCGAAGCTAAACCAAGTAAATGTTTTCCTCTTTTTGATTTAAAAAAGTACAAGATGTAATCAATATCAGATTTATTATCTTTGGGCTGATACATAGGAAAACGATGAGAGGCGATCATACCTTTCTCATTTATAGTTGTTTTTGCCACAGCCTGTTCCCACGCAAATACAATATTTACAATGAAACAATCTTCTTCAATCCAAAATACAGACTTATTACCTAATACTTCACCTGTTACTGATTCCTTATGGAATATTCCCTTGGCATGAGAACGAATACCTATTTGTTGATACTCTACTTCTTTTTCAACATCAACTTTTTTTCTAATACGTTGCAAAAATGTATCAATACGAGGAGTATCCCAATCCTCAGGAATCACCCCAACCTTAGTCTGCTTATAGCCTTTTCTAATAACTTCAGCCATTTTTATTCTCTATGGATTTTATAGCATCTTCAAAATCACTCTCAACTCTGCTTTTTTCATTGATTGCTATTGCTTTATATTTATCATACTCTTCATTTGCTTTTTTAAGTGCTTGTTTATGAGAGATGACACCTCTGTTATTCAAGATCTCAAAATCAGAAAGAGTCAAAAAGTCATCTAGCTTTTTTATCCAGTCTTGCATCTTCATAGTTTTTCGTTTTTTTGCTTGAAGCTCTGCAAATTCTAGATATGATGTCACTATTCGGTTGAGGGTATCTAGCTCATCATCAATAAGATAGTTTTTAGCTATACTGGCCTCTTTTTTTGTTGGTTTATTCCCACTAAAGTTTGTCATACCCACATTTTCTTTTGTACTATCCACTCTTTTATGCACTATCTCCGCAGCTGTATGCCCGTGCGTTGCAAAGTGCATTTTGTTTTGTATGGTTTTAAAAAAGTCTTGGGATCTTTCATCATTTGCATCATAATCAACACTCGTGGCATAGATGTCTAAAACTTTTTTCCAAAATACTTTTTCACTACTTCGTATATCTCTTATACGTTCTAACAACTCATCAAAATAGCTATTTTTAGCCTCTTTGAGTCTCTCATCATCCATTACAAAACCTTTGATGACATACTCTTTGAGCCTTGCCGTTGCCCACTGTCTAAACTTTGTTGCTATGTTTGATTTTACTCTATACCCAACTGAGATAATCATATCAAGATTATAATGTTCAATGTCTCTTTTTACTTTTCTACTACCTTCTTGCTGAACTATTAGGAAATTCCTAATAGTTGGAGTCTCTTCCAGCTCTTTTTCTTTATAGATATTTTTTATATGCTCATTTATGGTAGCTGTTGTGACACCAAAAAGTTCTGCTAACTGTTTTTGAGATAACCAAAGAGTCTCATTTTCTAGTTTTATATCAAGATTGGTAGTACCATCTTCACTTTGGTAAATTATCATCTCACTCATAGCCCAAGCTCCGAAAGATAACTCTGCATCTGTTTTTTCACCTCTACCAACTCATCTTCTATCTTAGCTATATTGGCTTTAGTAGCTTCAATATCTACAGGCTCTTCCTCTTCAAAGGTATCGACATATCGTGGGATATTGAGGTTGTAGTCATTCTCTTCCATCTCTTCAACTGTAGCCACATGAGCGTACTTCTCTATCTCTTTTCTGCTTTTGTAAGCCTCTAATATCTTATCTATATGTACAAGGCTCAGGGAATTCTGGTTCTTGTCTTTGTCAAACTCACGACTTGCATCTATGAAAAGTACATCAGTATTCGTTCTGCCTTTTTTAAAGATGAGTATCGTCGCCGGTATACCGGTACCGAAGAAGAGGTTTGCAGGTAAGCCTATGACAGCATCAAGTAGATTATGTTCGATGATCTGCTGTCTTATGCGTCCTTCACTTGCTCCACGGAATAATACACCATGAGGAAGCACTACACCCATACGACCGTTTTCATTGAGTGAAGCTAACATATGCTGCACAAAAGCGTAGTCACCCTTGCTCTTTGGAGGTAACCCATACTCAAAACGCTTATAATGGTCATCTGCCAATTCATCTGCACCCCATTTATCTAGTGAAAAAGGAGGATTTGCAACAACAATATCAAACTTCATAAGATGATCATTTTCTACATGCAGAGGGTTACGCAAGGTATCCCCCCATTCTATCTTAGCATCATTGATCTCATGAAGAAACATATTCATTTTAGTAAGGGCTTGGGTTTCACCATTTTTCTCTTGCCCATAGATGGCGAAGTTGTCATTATCCACCTCTTTGCTTGCTTTGATGAGCAAAGATCCAGAACCACAAGTAGGATCATAAATCCTATCTCCCTCTTTAGATTCTACCAATTTAGCCAACAGCGTAGAAACAGCAGACGGGGTGAAAAATTCCCCACCTTTCTTCCCTGCATCAGAAGCAAAGTGGGCTATTAGATACTCATACGCATCCCCTATAACATCATTACCCTCTAGCATAGAAGGGCGAAGGTCAAGTCTCTCATCGGCAAAATCTTCAAGTAAGTGCTTGAGTATGGAGTTTCTCTCCTTGGTTCGTCCCAACTTCACCTCAGAGTTAAAGTCCACATTACGGAAGATACCCTCTAGCTTCTCTCTGTTATCCTCTTCTATACGCTCCAAAGCCTTGTTGATGACTTCACCCAGTTCATTAGACTCTTTATGCTTTAAGATGTACTCAAAAGTACAAGAGTCATCAAGCACAAATTTTTCACGCTTCAGGCTTCTCTCTATACGCTCTTGATTGTCCCTATACTTCTCCTGAAGATCCTCCAACTTCTCTCTATAAAAATCAGACAAATACTTTACAAAAAGCATCGTAAGCACATAGTCTTTGTACTCACTACTGTTCATCGTCCCCCTAAAAGTATCACATGCCCTCCATACGATATCGTTGATAGTCTTTTGAGTTGTCTTTTGCATTATTTGTTATCCTTGTTTGATTGTATTATAGTATCTAAAACAGCTTGTCCAAACTGTTCTTTTTCTTTTTTGAGTTTTTCTAACAATTGTATTTCTTTTTCAGAAAGCTTCATCAATGCTACTACTCTCTTCTGCTCCTTAAGTGTGGGTAAAACTATCTCTAAATCTTCTAGATCTCTAGTCTTTAGAGAGAATATAGTTGCAAGTTTCATCTTCTTTTCAAGCACTCTTTGGGCTGTAATACTATTGATATAGTAAGCCAAAAACTCGTTGTCAATCATACTACTGTTTACTCGTACAATACTCATAAAAGAAGGCACTACCATACCCTTGAAGCTCTTATCTATACAAACAGCTGTCACAGGATCTCTCAATCTTACTACAACATCCCCTTCACGACTAATATAAGAATCGTCTATCTCTTCAGTAGAAACAAAATCATCAATATAATCAAGCATAAGTGAAGTACTGTTTGAAAAAGATTTGAGAGTAATCTGCTTATAGCCAATCTTTACATTATCAGAAAGAGCGGCTTTCTTACGTGAAAGAACAAGACCTGTTCTAATATCTGCAATCTGCTTTAGCTTCAAAACCTCTCCTTTTAACTGTTTATTATAAGAATGATACAATAAATTTATACGATTGTCAAGTTTTTTGTTTATTTTAAAAAGAAACTATATTTTATGTGCGTGTACCCTTTATACACATCCACTTTATCACATTTATTCACACTTATCCGTACTCTGTCAACTAAAAAAAATTGCTTGTTTCTAGAATAGTTTTATGGCTAAATAATAGTAATAATTTTTTGTGTGATTTTCAATAAACGGAAGAAGTAGCAAGTTAAAGATGCCCTGAATTGAGACCTCAATCATCTTTAACTCACATTGAGAGAAGTATATCAGAAAAATACTTCTAAATCAATGCCTTATCATTGTCAACCTCTACTTCATAAAACTACCATAAAAAACCACATAACACCCTCTGGAGGTTCGACCTTATCTCAATCTAAGTCATTGATACAATTGAGGCTGGTAAGATGAATGTGAAAGCATTCTAGAGTTGATAGCACATATGCCGTGTTTTCAGCTTGAGTGATCAGAGTACTCTTTTGGGTCACCAGAATATAATAGCTTAACACAGATTGAAATGCATCCCATCAAAAAGCCGACTCAAGATCTCTCAAGATGTGAAAGCACTCTCTAATCAAGTCGGAACACCTGAATTAAGAGACCTATCAAGGATAAGAGCTGTATATCAGCTATCAAATAGATATACGTCTGACGATAAACAGCGTGTGACAGATTGTGTTGTTCAGTGTTTTGAGCCCTGATTTTACATTAGGGCTCAAAGCTCTTCAAATTTGTTCGGGATTATGTATTAGGTTGGAAGATTGAAAAGTAAAAAATAGAAATTAGCTTCAAAGTACGTTGTATTGGGAATAAAATGGATGATATTAAAATGGTGGCCGGGAGAGGGGGATTCGAACCCCCGGAGGTATAACCCTCACCGGTTTTCAAGACCGGCACATTCGACCACTCTGACATCTCCCGGTATTAGTAGGACGCTTTTTGAGTAAAGCTACAAAAAACTACGTTAAGCACTTAGCTATCTTCAGTAGATGGCTCATACGACTAGTCGTATTTATAATACTTATTGTTAAGACGAAATTCTATCTAAAAAAGATAAAACTAAGTTTATATGGAGGAGCCAACCAGACTCGAACTGGTGAATAGCAGATTTGCAATCTACGGCCTTACCAACTTGGCGATGGCTCCATAATGCACCATCAAAAAATCAAAGGTGGCTTGATTAGAGCGACTAGTAGCGAGAGCTTTCTGCTGACAAGCATTAAAATGCAGTGCATGTGAAGCACTAAATGCTGAATCGTAAGAAAACTTAGCGTTAGCGTAAATCAAGATGAACTTTGTTCATTTGATGGTCCATTTAAATGGTGCCCGAGGCCGGACTTGAACCGGCACGGTCGCAATGACCGGGGGATTTTAAGTCCCCTGTGTCTACCAATTCCACCACTCGGGCATATTGGCACCATTTATAAAACTATGGAGCGGGCGAACGGGTTCGAACCGTCGACCCCAACCTTGGCAAGGTTATGCTCTACCGCTGAGCTACGCCCGCAAATCCATACCAAAATTAAATTAGTTTATTTAAAATTGGAGTGCGATTATAGCTAAAAAATATTTAAATGTAAAGGGTAAATGGCAATTTTGAATAAAAAAGTGCTATAATCTATAAAATATCTAAATATACAAAGGTTTATACATGAGAAGTGATGAAATAAAACAGGGTTTTAGTAGAGCCCCTCACAGAAGTTTGTTGCGTGCAACAGGTGTAAAAGATGAAGATTTTGAAAAACCATTTATTGGTGTAGCTAATTCATTTATAGAGATAATTCCTGGACACTTTTTCTTAAATAAAGTTTCTGAAATTATAAAAGATGAAATCAGAGCCAATGGCTGTGTTCCATTTGAGTTTAATACTATCGGCGTAGATGATGGGATAGCAATGGGGCATGATGGTATGCTCTTCTCTCTTCCTAGTCGTGAGATTATTGCAAACTCTATAGAGACTGTTATGAACGCTCACAAGCTTGATGCAATGATAGCGATACCAAACTGTGACAAAATCGTTCCTGGGATGATTATGGGTGCATTAAGAGTCAATGTACCTACTGTATTCGTAAGTGGTGGACCTATGGAGAAAGGGTACAAAAAAGATGGTACGCCTATTGACCTTGCAACGGCATTTGAAGCTGTTGGACAACATGAGGCTGGTGATATAAGTGATGAAGAGCTTTTAGACATAGAGTGTAATGCTTGTCCAAGTGGTGGGTCATGCTCTGGTATGTTTACTGCAAACTCGATGAATACACTTATGGAGGCTATGGGGATAGCTCTTTCAGGTAATGGAACGATTTTAGCCTTAACACCAGAGAGAACAGAGCTTTATAAAAAAGCTGCACGTCGTGTATGTGAAATAGCAAAGTCTGATGCCCCAAAGCGTGAAAAATATAGAATGAAAAACATTCTTAATGAAAATGCTGTAAGAAATGCATTTGCTGTAGATATGGCAATGGGTGGTTCTTCAAATACTGTTCTTCACATGCTAGCCATAGCTAAAGAGGCAGATGTGAACTTTAACCTTGAAGATATCAATGCCATCTCTAAAAGAGTATCGCACATTGCAAAAATATCTCCATCATTGACTACTATACATATGGAAGACATTAACAAAGCTGGTGGTGTAAATGCGGTCATGCATGAGATGATGAAGCGTGGAGATGATATCTTACTTGATAATCTTAATGTAACGGGTGATACACTTTATGAAAAGGTAAAAGATACTGAAATTTTAGATACTGAAATTATTCATACCATTGACAACCCTTACTCAGAAGTAGGTGGACTAGCTATACTTTATGGTAACTTAGCAGAGCAAGGTGCTGTTATAAAAACTGCAGGGATTACTGGAGATAGAGTCTTTACAGGAACTGCTGTCTGTTTTAACTCTCAGGATGAAGCTATCTCAGGTATTATCAATGGAAAAGTAAAAGCTGGTAATGTTGTTGTTATCCGTTATGAGGGTCCTCGTGGTGGTCCAGGTATGCAAGAGATGTTAAGTCCTACCAGTCTTATTATGGGTATGGGTCTTGGAGATGATGTTGCACTCATTACAGATGGTAGATTTTCTGGTGCTACTAGAGGAGCAAGCATTGGTCATGTAAGTCCTGAGGCGGCAGAAGGTGGACTTATAGGTTTACTTGAAGATGGTGATGAGATACATATTGATGTAGATGAGTATATCTTGCAGGCAAACTTAAGTGATGAACTCATAGCCAAAAGAAGAGAAAACTTTAAACCTTTAGTGAAGCCACTAAACAGTAGATGGTTAAAGCAGTACAGAGCATTGGTTACAAATGCTAGTAATGGAGCCATACTAGAAGCTGAATAATCTGCTTCTAGTACTTTTAAAATATTAAGTTTTAAGAGAGACTGAGGAGTGAAAACTCCTCATGAGATAAAAGAGGTTAATTTATGAAGTTACGCGTCTTGCACCTTTGTATCTTTTACTATAAAATGATTTACCCAATTTCGTAATAACCACTTTCTTTTTAGCAGAACTTGCATGAATAAATCTATCATTTCCTAAATAGATACCTACATGATTTACATACCCTTTACGTCTTTTAGAAGTATCAAAGAAAATAAGATCACCTGGTCTCAAGTCACTTCTACTTACAAATTTACCATGTTTTGATTGTGCAATAGCTCTTCTTGGAATGTTGATTCCATTTTTCTTACATACATAAGAGGTAAGACCAGAACAATCAAATGTATTTTTTTGACCTATCGCACCCCAAACATATTTCCCTCCTAGCTTCTGTTTAGCCAATCGTGTAATTTTTTTTGATTGTGCTTTTTCACTTCTACTGAAGAAAATATCACCAAAAGAGAAACTCTTATTTTTTCTTGTTTCTCTCTTTGCTATTTTTGTTGATTTAACTCTTTTCAATGTTTTTGCAAGTTTTTGCTCTTTACGTTTTGATTTTTTAACATATCTCTTAGAGCGTTTACTCTTCTTTATCTTTTTAACTTTTTTAGCTATTTTTATCTTTTCTGACTTATAAGAATTTTTTTGAACGCTTAAAACTTCTCCTACTTTAAGTGTGTCATTAAGTTTAATACCATTTTTTTCTCTTACATCTTTAACTGAAGAGCCATGTTTACGTGCAATGGTAAAGAGCGTCTCTCCTCTTTTAATTGTGTGCTTTACAATTTTAGAAGATTTTTTAGCTTTTTTTGCATCTATTGAAGAGTAAGAATTTTTAGTTACCTTTAAAACTCTACCTAGTTTAAGTGTTTCATTTAGCTTAAGACCATTTTGCTCTCTTACATCTTTAACTGAAGAGCCATGTTTGCGTGCAATGGTGAAGAGTGTCTCTCCACTTTTTATAGTGTGCTTTACAATTTTAGGAGATTTTTTAACCAATTCATCTGTGCGAAAATAGGTATTTTGTGCGACAGTTAATACTCTACCTACTTTAAGCGTATCGTTTAATTTTAATCCGTTTGCTTCACGTACTTTTTCAACTGAAGTACTATGCTTACGTGCGATGGTAAAGAGTGTCTCTCCACTTTTTATAGTATGTTTTACCATCTTTTTATCTGGAAAGTAAGTATTTTGTGGTACAGTTAATACTCTACCTAATTTAAGAGTATCACCCTTTTTAATATTATTTATTTTTCTAACTTCTTCTATTGTTGTATGATTTTTATGTGCAATTGTATAAAGTGTCTCTCCACTTTTAATTGTATGTTCTACTGTTTTTGCTACCGCATGACTTGATACAGCACCAAATGATAATGTAAATAATAGTGTATAAAATTTTCTCAATATATTCTCCTATAATAGTAATTTTTATTTTAATTATGTATAATTGTAACTGCTATTCGTTAATCAAAAATAAATATAATTTTAAACCTGACTTAATTCAAATTCAATCTTATATTATTCATAACTGAAACAAAATAGCATAACCAAAATGATACAAATTCAACCGTTTAAGTTGGCTTTTTTAATGCCTTCCTATATAAATAATAACAAAATAGGCTTTAAAATAAAATAAAAGAAATCTTTATTTATTCTTATCTAATTGCTCTACAATATACTCACCTACCCTAAGAGCATTGGCATAAATAGTCCAACTGTAAGGGGTAGAACCCCCTGTTGGCATAAAACTAGCATCCGTAACAAATAGGTTACTAATATCATGTGTTTGACAATATTTATTGAGTACGGAAGTTTTAGGGTTATTTCCAAATCGACAACCCCCAGCTATTAAGTTTGAAGGAGGAAGTGTATTAATAGTACTGCTTATATTAATTGCACCCATTTCATTAAGTACATTTTCACATTTTTTTGCAATGAATCTTCCTACTTTAACATCTTGTGGGTGTGCTTCTATACGTAATTTTCCTACAGGCATACCATAGGTATCTACATGAGTTTCATCTAACGCTACAAAGCAGTTATCATTGGGTAGCCAGTCATTAAATATTTCAAAGCGTATTTTTTTACTCTCTTTAAATTGTGTAACAAGGTGTTCACCTAAGGCTTTTCCCCATATTAACTTCTCTCCTTGCCTACTATTTCTTACTGCACGTGAAATAATATTTTGGTGTTCAAACATAAACTCTACTAACCCACCTTTAAATTTGCCCTCCCACCAATGATCTATAAAATACCAATCTAAAATAGAACGATTTACAAAAAACCCTTTTTGCATCACATCTTTAAAGCTAACCTGCTTTAATCTATTTTTATGCAACTCTCCATACCCATAACCACCTCCTGAAAATATTAAGTTTTTTCCTAACTCTCCACTGCTGTTTGCTAAACCATTAGGGTAGTCACTATTGGATGAATTGAGTAAAAGTCTCGCACTCTCATGTGCTTGTGCCGCAATTACAAATACTTTTGCAAAGAGATGTTGTTCCTGCTTTGTAATAGTATTGACTACAGAGACAGATGCTACAGTGTCTTTTCTATTACAGTGAAGTTTTTTTACATAAGTTTGACTCATAAGAGTAAGATTACCTGTAGATAATGCTGGCTTTAACAGTGCTTCCATTGCACTCCCTTTTGCACCTGAACTACAGCCATAACTTCCACAAAAATTAGAGTAATAACACCCTTTACGATGCTCCCTATCACTAGAGAGTATGGCTCTAGCTGTGACTAAAGACAAAAGACCTAAAGCGTGACAACTTTTGTCAAACAGTTTTACTACATCATTCTCTTTAGTTGGAGGTTGTGCAAAATAAGACCTGCTTCTAGGAGGTGAAAATTCATGTCTCTTTTCTACACCTGTAATACCAATAATATCTTCTACTAAAGTATAGTATGGTTCTAGCTCGTCATAAGTAATCGCCCAGTCTTCAATATTGGCACCTTTTATCTTTCCATATTTGCTTTTGAGTCTAAAATCATCTGGATGCATACGATGGAACATCCCTGACATAAAGTTAGAGGAGCCTCCCACAATATTGCCATTCCAAAAACTCCAACCTGTCTCATAAGTAGGTCTGCTAACCCACTCATCATTCAATCTCTCTTCTATCGTATGAAACTCATCAAAAGGGTTGGAGGTTACAATGTCTCTTCGCACATATGCTAATTCATCCTTAGAAAACTCTTCACGTCTGATGAGACTTCCTTTTTCTACAACTGCTACTTTGTACCCAGCTTTACAAAGGCTATATGCAACTGCACTTCCCCCTGCTCCTGAGCCAACAACTACAACATCATACTTCATTGAAAATATACTTTCTTTTGGGTCTTGGCTCTCCACCATGTGTGCCTAATGCTACCCATGCTTCTTTTTTAATATTTGAACCATATATCGGATCTGAAAGTATGCCTTCAAGAGTAAGAACCATGATTTGAGAGAGCCAATTACTTCCTAAAGAGGTATCTTCATACGCTCTTAAGGCTTGCTCTTTTTTATCTTCTGATAAAGAGATAAACATACCTTTTTCACGTTCTTCTAACTCCTTCGCACCCTGCACAATAAATAATCGTATATCTTTATCGTAACTATGATGCGTAATTGTTTCAAGTAAAAAGTCTATAGCCCTTGTAGATTTTGCAGAGGGTAACTTACTCCCCTCAGGAAAAAGATGTTCTTGTACAGATGCAATAGTTTTTTGAACACTATAGAGTGATGAAAATTTTATGGTATTATTATTTTTAGCAATTAGTATAGAGGAGAAACTAAAAATTGACCCAAGGACTAAAAAGACTCTTCTTTTCATATATTACTACTTCTTTTAATTAAATATATATCTTATTTACTATATCGATATAAAATCATGTATAATACCTTTAATTTTTCAAAAGGTATTACATATGAAACATATTCTATTGACGGTTATTTTACTATTCTCTCTTACCGCTTGTCAAGACAATAAAGAGGAACAAGCAAAACATGATGCTAAAGTAGCACAAGAAGCCAGAGAACAACTACTTCAAGAACTTAAACTTAAAGAGGAACAGCAAAAAGAAGAAGAGTCAAAAAATAATAAATTGGCTCACATGGGTATCTCAACCTATGACGGAAAGATTACTATAGATACAAATAAAACACAACATTTTTTCAAAGATATTGCTAACAAATTAAAAGATAGAATGCATAAGATAAATGAAGACTTAAAAGATAATACCTTAGACCACAAAGAGGCAGGGATACAAATAGATAAAGGTCATGTTAGCATCGATTTAAACAAGACAAAAAGTTTTCTTGACCATTGGGGTATAAAAATGAAAGTGTTTGCCCAAGAGTTTAATGATTTAGCAAAAGAGTTTGATAATAACACCAAATAAAGGATATAAATATGCAACAAATAGATATGAATTCAGATGAATTTCAAGCAGAACTAGAGAAGACCACACAGTTTGTAGAGAAGGTAAATACACAGTTTGGTTTTGTTCAAAACCCAAATGAAGAGGTAAATGAAGGTGTGACTATGGGTCTTGCCAGAAACAAACTGATTTATGGCAAACGATTCTGTCCTTGTTTTATGGTAATAGGAGAGACTAAAGAGGAGCAAAAAACTGCAGACAACCGTATCTGTCCTTGTAAGCCTGCTTTAGAAAAAGAGATTCCTGAAGAGGGGCTTTGTCATTGTGGTATTTTCTGTACTCCTGAGTATGCATCCCAACAAGCCATACATGATGAGATAGAAGAGATTGTACACGAACACTCAAAAGGTCTTACCAAGGAACAAGCCCAAACACTTCTTAAAGAAGAGCAACTTGATGGTGATGAACTTGAAGCACTTTTAGAAGCAAGAAATCTTCAAATGATAAACTTTACACTTTTAGATGTTCGTGAATTCATGGAGTTTCAGATGGGTCATATCGTAGGCACAGATGCCCTTGTTCCTACTTCACAATTTTATGCAAAAATTGAAGAACATAATGATAAAAAACAGACACCTGTCATCGTTTACTGCCACACAGGGAGTAGAAGTTTCCAAGTACAACACGCCATGAAATCTCTAGGCTTTGAACAAGTAGGTAACCTACGTCCAGGAATTGTCGGTTATCAAGGTGCTACACAAAGAGGATAGATATAATTGGATTTGGCATAATTGGATTTAGCATAATTGGATTTAGCATAATTGGATTTAGTATAAAAGGGGATGAGGAGTCAAAACTCCTCAAAAGATAGTCAACTAAGACTTATTTAGCAAGTGCTGCTTTTGAAGCATCCGCTATTTTTGTAAAACTTTCAGGTGCATTCATCGCCATATCAGCAAGAATTTTTCTGTCAAGTTCGATATTTGCAAGTTTTAAACCATGCATAAATGTTGAGTAATTCATACCATTAAGTCTTGTAGCCGCATTAATACGAGTAATCCATAATCTTCTGAAATCTCTCTTCTTTTGTCTTCTATCTCTATAAGCATATACTAATGAACGCTCGAGTTGCTCTTTAGCTTTTCTGAAGTGTTTTCTTCTACCACTGTAGAACCCTCTAGCTTGTTTTAATAATCTTTTATGTCTTCTAGTTCTTACGACACCAGTTTTTACTCTCATGGTTATCCTTTACCTTATACTTGTACTATGCTAAAGCAATATCAAATGCAACTAGTTGCATGAGCCGACTGCTGAAGTCATGTTATAGTAGGTGTTAAGCATTTTCTCTGCTTAAACTTGCCCCTAATCGGGGGATTATAGCTTTTAAAAAAATGTAACTAAAATTAGTTGATCATCTCTTTAATATTTTTTGCATCAACAGGGTCAACGTGCTTAGGACTTCTCATACTTCTGTGATGTTTACCATCAACTTTAGTAAGAATGTGACTTCTATACGCAGTTCCTCTTTTGATTTTGCCGCTTTTTTTAACTTTAAAACGCTTAACAGCGCCTTTTACACTTTTCATTTTTGGCATATGCTTACTCCCTTAAAATATTTTTTCAATACATTAAATGTAATAGAAAATGGGACGATATTATACCTAAAGTTTCTAAAAATAGTATGAAAGCATGATTTTAAATATAACTGTTCCTCATTGCGAAGCTCCATAGACTATAAATTCGTTGTGACTTACTAATCCTTTTTGTGGTAAAATTTAGGGACTAAAACAAAGGGTAGATTTGGATAAGGCTACAGAGATACTTTCTAATAAAAAGAAACTTTTAACAGAAGTCTATTTTGATTTACAACGTTATTTTGAAGAAAAGTATGGGCGGGATGCTCTAGTTCTTATGGAGATAGGTACTTTTTTTGAAGTTTATGAAGTGAATAATAATGAGCTTAAAATCGGTAAAGCTAAAGAGATTGCTGAACTTTTAAACATTCAACTCACAAGAAAAAGTAAAGCTATTCTTGAAAATTCTGTGCATAACCCTCTTCTTGCGGGTGTACCTGCTGTGTCACTTGACCGATACCTCTCTCGACTCATAACTACTAAAAAATATACCATTATAGTCGTTAAACAAAAAGGTGAAATGCCTCATATTAAGCGTTACGTCTCTAATATTATCTCTCCTGGTACAAACTTTGAATACCTTTGTGAACCAACTGAAAACAACATTGTTTCACTCATTGTAGATGAAAATGCAGGTATATACTCTGTGGGTTATGCAGCAATAGATGTCAGTACAGGAAAGACTATCTGTAATGAGATACACCCTACAAGAGATGACAAAACCTATGCTCTTGATGAAGCATTTAACCTTTTACAAACCTATACTACATCTGAAGTTATTGTAACACTTGAAAGTAAAGAGATAGACCAAACATGGCTAATACACTACCTTGAACTTGAATCTTTGCATTACAGTATTAACAAAAAACGCGTAAAGATAAATTTTCAAAATGAGCTGTTTATCCGAGTATTCAATATTAACTCTTTTCTCTCTAGTATAGAGTTTTTAGACCTTGAAAGACACCCCTATACTACAGAGTCTTTAGCTGTACTGATTGCATTTATCATTGAACATGATGAGAGTATTATAGAGAAGATGAATAAACCACAGTTTTTAGGCAACAACCGCTATATGTATGTTGGTAACAATGCCATGGAGCAACTCTCTGTCATTTCACGTGACCCTTCTGACATTACGCTACTAGACCTCATAGACAAAACCTCTACCGCCTTTGGGAAATGTCTGCTTAAAGAGAGACTACTTAACCCCATTTGTGACAAAGAACTTCTTGAAGCACGTTACAACTTAACAGAGCTACTACTGCCTAACATCGACCGTTTTGAGACACAACTTAAACAGATATATGACCTCGAACGCATTACAAGGCGTATAAAGCTACGCAAGTTACACCCTGTAGAACTTACCTACATTGCCATGTCACTTGAAGCTATTTTGAAACTCTTAGACAATGCAAAACTAGAAGGGATAGAAGTAGAGAACCAACTGCACGATGAGACTAAGGAGATGCTTAAAGTACTAGATGACACCTTTGAACTTGATATCTGTGCAAAGTTTCGTATAGAACAGATAAACGATAACCTTTTTAAGGATGGCATATACCCTGCTATTGATAACATTGTAAAAAAGCAAGAGAGAGAGGTGAGTAAAATGGATAGTGTAGCTACCCATGTAGAGTCTCTTTTTGAAAAAGAGAAGCTCTTCACAGGAACTACACGCTACACCACTATCTCATACTTGGAGAGTGAAGGGTATTTTCTCAACTTAACAAAAAATCGATTTACCATAATAGAGAAGTCTCTAAAAGACTCTTTTGTAACCATAGATAATCAACATCACTTTTTTAAAGATTTTCACTATAAATATCTCAAAAATAGTGTGAAAGTACAAGCACCTCTTTTTGAAGATATTACAAGAAACTATGAAACAGCTCAAGTAAAGCTGGTCTCTTTAGTGAAGCAACGTTATATTGAGAGTCTTGATTTACTTGAAAATAGGTTTTCATTACTTCTTGAAAAGCTCATCTCTTTTATAGCTAATATTGATGTAGCGATCTCTAATGCAAAATGTGCTAAAAAAATGAATCTTACTCGTCCCATAATAGAAAAAGGTAATTTTTTTGAAGCCATTGCCTTACGTCATCCTATTATAGAGTCCAATGATGAAAGGGGTATTTATGTACCCAATGATTTGTATTTAGGAGAAAACAATAACACTTCACACAACCACATAACGCTTAATGCAAGTAATGGAGAAGATGTTTTAGGTGTACTGCTATATGGGATAAACTCTTCAGGAAAATCCTCCTTAATGAAAAGTATAGGACTCTGCATTGTATTGGCACAAGCTGGGTTCTTTGTTCCTGCGGTTGAGCTTCGCTTTGGACTTTATGAAAAACTCTTTACGCGCATCGTCTCTCAAGACAATCTCTATAAAGGACTCTCTACCTTTGCTGTAGAGATGATGGAGCTTAAAAATATATTTAACAGAGCCAATGAACACTCTTTAATCCTAGGAGATGAGATAAGCCAAGGAACAGAGACTGAGTCCGCACTTGCCATAGTCTCTAGTGCAATTTTAAAACTTATATCTTTAAAGTCTACATTTATATTTGCCACACATTTACACCAATTAGAAAATATTTCTCAGCTACAAAATATAAAGCAACTAAGCAGACAAAAAACAGTAAATACCATAAAGATTTATATATAGGAAAATGTGCATTATGCGATAAAAATGTTGAAGATGTGCATCATATTGTAGAACAAAAAAATGCAAATAGCAGTGGACACATAGAGCATTTTCATAAAAACCACAAATACAATCTCATCCCTCTTTGCAAAAATCACCACAACATGGTACACGAAGGTAAAATTATAATTTCAGGTTTTGTAATGACATCTAAGGGGTTAAAATTGCACTGGGATGAAAAAAATGAGTAAAATATTCAAAAGGAGTTAATAATGGCTAATTTAGATGAATTTGAACTTGATATATTAAAGAGTGTAGAGGAGATGGAGAGTGGGGAAAGCAAAGCTAGTATTGCTATCAAGCATTCCCAACAAGGAGAGTTGGAAACGAGTTAAAAGATTAGGTGCTATAGACCTATTTCTTTAATGGAGTTACATACATGTTGATATAACGACCTTCTTGACTAGCTTTACTCTCTAGGTTACCTACATCTTCTAACATTGGCCATATACGGTTAAGTACATCTATACCCCATTCGGGATTTGCCATTTCACGTCCTCTAAGGAAGACACGAAGTTTTACATGCTTTCCTTGATCTAAGAACTCTCTAGCATGCTTTACTTTATAGCTGATGTCATTGTCAGCAATTTTACAAGAGAACTTTACTTCTTTAACTTCTATCTTCTTTTGGTTCTTTCTTGCCTCTTTTTTCTTCTTTTCAAGTTCGTACTTGTATTTACCGTAGTCCATGATCTTTGCAACAGGAGGTTTTGCATCAGGTGACATAAGCACAAGGTCTAAACCTTTCTCATTGGCTATATCCATCGCTTCATTACGAGAGATAATACCAAACTGCTCCCCATCATTGCCAAGAACACGGAGTTCATTAATTCTAATAGCATCATTCATGATGGTATCATCAGGCTTTTTTCTTCCTCTGTTGTTTCTGTCGTTTTGTCTACTCAAATCTTTCCTTCTTGAAGTTGTTGTGTTAATTCTACCATAAATTCATCTTGAGTAAGATTATACTGTTCCCTAGTTCTTCTGTTTCTTATCGCAACAGTGTTACCTTGAACCTCTTCATCCCCAATAATCACTACATACGGCACTCTTTGCTTCTCAGCTGTTCTAATACGTTTGTTGAGAGAATCATTTTTATCATACACTTCTGAATCTATCCCCTCAAGCATCAATGTTTTCTTAAGCGATTTAGCATAAGCTATATGACTCTCAGAAATAGGAACAAAGATAACTTGCGTAGGAGCTAAGAAGAATGGAAACTCTCCAGCATAATGCTCAACCAAAATAGCAATAAATCTTTCAAATGAACCTAAAATTGCACGGTGTATCATGACAGGTTGCTTACGTGTATTGTCTTCAGCTACATACTCTACACCAAATCTTTCAGGTAAATTAAAATCTACTTGAATCGTACCACACTGCCATTTACGACCAAGTGCATCGGTAATTTTTACATCTATTTTAGGACCATAAAATGCTCCACCACCTTCATCTATGGTAAATGGTAAATTGTTTTGTGTCAATGCATCTTTAAGACCCTGTGTAGCTAAGTCCCAAACATCATCTTCCCCGATGGCTTTTTCTGGCTTCGTTGCCACTTCCATAGTGTAGTCAAAACCAAAAAGTTTCATCACAGAATCAACAAACTCTACTACCTCTATGACCTCAGTTGCTATCTGGTCTGGAGCACAGAAGATATGTGCATCATCTTGCGTAAACTCTCTTACACGAAGAAGCCCATGAAGAACTCCAGACTTCTCATGTCTATGAACTACACCATATTCATAAAATTTTACAGGAAGGTCTCTATAGCTTTTTTGCTCTTGTTTAAAAATTTGAATATGCCCAATACAGTTCATAGGCTTAATACCATACTCTTGCTCATCAATTGTTGTAAGATACATATTTTCACCATAACATGCATAGTGTCCTGATGTTCTCCACATATCTGCTTTAAGCATCTCTGGACCTCTTACAGGCTCATATCCTCTTACACGGTGTGCTTTATGAAGTATCTCTTCAAGTTTTGCTCTAAGTTTTGCTCCTTGAGGCATCCAGAAGGGAAGTCCTGCTCCTGACGCTTCATCAAACATAAAGAGATTCATCTCTGCACCAATTTTACGATGATCACGTTTTTTCGCCTCTTCAAGCATTGTCATATGAGCTTTGAGTGACTCTTTATCTGCAAATGCTATACCATAAATACGCGTAAGCATCTCTTCATTTTCATCACCACCAAGGTATGCACCAGCAACACGAGTAAGTTTAAAGTTATGTAAAAATCTTAATGCAGGAACATGAGGTCCACGACATAGGTCTTCAAAATCCCCTTGCTTATAAATAGAAAGTGTTTCATCTTCAATACGAGACATAACTCTTAATTTCAAGTCATCATCTTTGAACTTTTCCAAAGCTTCAATTTTACTCATTTCGTACTTTTCTATTTTGTACTTTTTCTTAATGAGTTCTTTCATCTTCTTTTCAATGGTTTTTAAATCATTTTCACCTATCTGCTCATCGATTCTAAAGTCATAATAAAAACCTTCATCTACTACAGGTCCTACAAAAAACTTTGAGTTAGGGTAGAGTTCTGTAATAGCTTGTGCCATTAAGTGTGCTGTAGAGTGGCGGATAATTTCTAATGCATTATCGCTGTTATCATACTCTATTGGGGTAGCTGTACAGTTTTCACCTGCACTTTGCGTATCTAATATATTGCCTTGGTCATCTATATAACCGATAAGATTTTCACTCAAATTAAACCTTTATGTATCACAGCCTACAATGCCGTGCGTTAAAAATGCAGTTATTATAGCTAAAATTAACTTTTAATATCACTGTAAAGCATATGATAAGTATTTGGTGTTTTTTTCGCTATATACATTGCATCATCTGCATACTTACTAAGCATCATCTCTACACCTCCACTATTAGGGGTAAGACCTCTAATATCATCTGGATACACACTTACCCCCATACTCAATTCTATAAGTACTGTTACCTCATTTACCGTATGATCTCCGATGACAGTATCTTCTAACTTTTTTAAGAACTTTGGTAGAAAGATTTTCTTTCTTCTACTTATGATAACAAACTCATCACCTCCAAGTCGTGCAAGGAAGTCTTCACTACTCATATTATTTTGCAATCTTTTTGAAACTTCTATCAATACCTCATCTCCAACATCATGTCCATACGTATCATTAATCGCTTTGAATTTATTAAGATCGATAAAGAGTAAAGAGAAAAATTCTTTTTGCTTTAAAGTAGCGTCCATTACCTCTTTATACATTTTTCTGTTTGCAAGTCCTGTTAAGGCATCATGGTTTGCATCATGCTCTGTTGTGGTAAGTATTTCACTCAGTTCATCATTTTTCTCATGTACTTTATCTATAAATTTCAAATAAAACAGCGGTATCAAAAATGTAGTCATTGCAAATGTTGCAATAATATCATGCTCTTCTCCCCAATATGAAGAGTAAAACAGAAGCAGTATCCATGAGATACTTGCCAAAATAATACTTGTATAAAAATATCCAATACCAAAACTTAAACCATTTTGCATCACAATAATAAGATAAAGAGGTAGGAGAAAAAGTCCATTCTCTTCAAATATTGCAATAAAAAAGGTTACAACAGCCAAATCTAGTAAAATTAACAGTATTTTTCTAACTATGACAAAAGTTGTAGATTTTCGTAAAATAAAAAGGTAATGCCCCATAGAGATAAGCAGTGTTCCTACTAAAGCCACTTTAACCAAAAAGACTTTAGAAGCGAGTTGAGCATCTACTTGCTCAACAATAATCAGACTGAAGAAAGTAAGTATAAATAAAACTATCAATCTTATACTTGCATACTGCTTCTCTGCTTGATAGTAAAAATTTGATTTCATAATAATACCCTACTTATAAATAGTTAAGTTATTATTGCAACTTTCAAAAACTGAGATATTGATAAATTTAGGGAATATTGAGTTAAAGTGGTGCTCGCTACAGGACTTGAACCTGTGACTTCCACCATGTCATAGTGGCACTCTACCAACTGAGTTAAGCGAGCATTTTGTAGGGTAGAAGTATAACCAAAAAAACTTTATATTAAAAAGCTTCATCGTTAAAAAAGCTTAGTTGATAAATGTTTGAGCAACAAAAGTTTTTGTCACCTTACCACCAAAACGATAGACACCCTCTTCATAACTTACATAGAGTTCATCTTCACTTTTAGGGTGTACTTTCACTTGGTCAGCTACCTTTCCCTCTTTATGGTTACGAATAAAACATGCCACCATACCTGTACCACAAGCCAAAGTTTCATCTTCCACACCACGCTCATAAGTTCTTACATACATGGTATCACCCTCTACTTTACAAATGTTTACATTACAGTTATATTTTTCTCTAAGCATACGAGCTTGCTTAAGGTCAAAAGTATCAAGATTTTCTCTTACTGCAACTAAGTGCGGTACACCTGAGTCTATAAGCCACCAACTCTCACCCTCTTCTATAATGTCTTCTCTTTGAATATCTGGTTCTACCATGTCACTTACTACATAGAGTCCATTTACCGTTGCCTTGATAACCCCTGCACCTGTTAAAAACTCAGATACACCTTCTGTAGAAATACCCTTCTCCTGTGCGAAATGTGCCACACAACGAGAAGCATTTCCACACATGGCAGCGTAGCTTCCATCTGAGTTATAAAACTCCCACTCAAAATCATATGTTTCATGTGGCAACAATACTACCAAGCCATCTGCCCCTACACCATTTTGTCTATGACACAGTTTTCTTGCAAGTTCTGACCTATCTTCTTTATGTTTTGCAACAAACATTACAAAATCATTTCCATTACCTGAGTATTTAGTTACCGTCACCTGAAATCTCCCAAAATTTGTTCTTTTATTTTTATATATTCATCTTTAAGTGCATCTTTATCCCTTCTGTTATCTATAAGATATGTAGCACTTTTTCTCTTCTGCTCTATAGATATTTGCGAAGCGATACGTTTGCCTGCCTCTTCTTCTGCAGAATCATCCCTTTGCATAAGCCGTTCTAACTGCTTTAGAGGTGTCGTATAGATGACTAAAATACGCTCCATAGGGTAACGCTTTCCCCCTTCAAAAAAGAGTGGTATATCTACAAAATAAGGCTTTTTAAGTCTCTCTTGCTTCTTCGCTTGAGCTATAATTTCATTGTAAATAAGTGGATGAAGTAACGCTTCAAGCTCTCTTCTTTTTACAGGATTTGAAAAAATCATAGCCCCTAAAGCTTTTCTATCTACCACTTGCTCTTTAACCAAGAAGTTACCAAATATATCTGCTATTGCTTTATGCTGCTGATTAAGTATTTTATGGGCTATTTTATCTGCATCAATAACAGCAAATCCATCTTCCTTAAGAAGTTTCGCAACAGAACTCTTCCCTGTAGCAATGCTCCCTGTCAAAACAATAGCGTACTCAAATGCCATGTTTAATCAGAAACTACCATTTACGAGAAGAGGCTATTTGCATTTTATCATAGCCATAGATGTCATCTCTGTATTGGAGTACGCCATCATAATCTACCCATGTGGTTAAATATACTACATCTACAGGCACTGTACTGTCTAAGGGAAGATAGGTTCTTTTTCTTCCTTTTAGTACCTTTTTAGATTTTGTATAATTTACATTTTTATTAAAGGTTGAAAAAGTTTCAAGTAACTTTCTAGGTTTATGCAGACGGATACAGCCATGACTAAATGCTCTTACATTTCTGTTAAAAAGTTTTTTGTTAGGGGTATCGTGCATATAGACAGCAAACTTGTTAGGAAACAAAAACTTCACTTTACCCAGAGCATTTCTAGTGCCTGGCACTTGTGCAAAACGAAAAGGCATACGCTTACTGTAACGGTATTGACTCCAGTTTACAGAACTACCACTTATTTTTTTAGCATTTTTACCCCATCCTGTATGAATCTCTATCCCTTTTCTTGCCATTGCATTAGGGTTTCTCATAAGTTTAGGAATCATCTCTTTTTGAATAATACTTCTAGGTATATTCCAATAAGGGTTAAGTACAATTGTTTTCACTAGGTTAGAGAAAATAGGTGTAGGATGTTTTTTCTTACCTACAATGACCCTCATTGTTTGCCTAAGCTTATCATCTTCTTCAAAGTAGAGTCTGAATGCCGGTATATTGATAATGACATGACGTTTTGCATTACGCTCATTAAGCCACTTAATGCGGTCTAAGTTTACTTTGATGGTAGCAATATATTCATCTACAGTTTTTTCTAATGCCTTACGTGTTCTCTTTCCTATAACTCCTTTAGCAATAAATCCGTTTCTATTTTGAAAACGAATCACTGCTTTTTTAAGACATTCATCATAAAGGGTACTCTGGTTACTCTCTTCTGTCTGCTCTTCACAACTTGTATAATCACCAGAGATGCGTAGTCTTTCACGTATTTGCACAACTGATTCATGACTTTTACCTGGCTTTAGTGTAGTTTTTAACGCTATTAGTGGCCACCCTCCACTCTCTTTTATGGCGATATGTCTATCAAGTGCTTTTTTTAATGCTTTATATCGATATTTATTGGGTTCTGCTTGAGAAAAAGCCTGTTTTAAACTTCCACTCATCATAGCATTGTCTATCAATTTTAAAGGGCTAACTTCAGGTTTATGCGTTATCCAACCCGCCGTAATAGCATTTACTCTAAGGTTTGAGAGTCTTGCTTGAAATGCACCCCAGTTGATACTTCCATAAAGCGTATAATTGGCATAGTCTTGGTAAAGGTTACTTAGTTTAAACTCCAACCCTACTGCATCTGCACTACTCATACTAGAGCTATATAGAAGTTGCATCTCATACTCTAATGCTAAGCTTTTTTTATAAAGTGTACTGTTTCTGTCTAAACTGCTATCTTCTTTAATAGAAGAGAGCAGCTCACTTGCTAACACTGACGCTTTCTCTTTCCCCATCCAAAGAGGAACAAAAAAAGTTTGTGTATAGAGTTTACGTAAAAAACTATTTTTTGGTTGCGTCTGCAACTTCTCCATCATGACATCTGACATAGATTCATGAAATGCTACATTCTGCGTATTTGCATAAAGACTTTCATTAAACACCAATAGAGAAAAAATCCCTACTCCCATAAGCAATTGCATTACTTTTTTTCTTAATTTTATCATTTCATCTCACCCATAAAAATTTTAATAGCTATAGTATATCAAAATAGCATAAAAGAAGTATTTTTTATGCTAAAATATTATTATGTATTTTACATTTGGCTCACTATACTTCCTAGTACTGTTACTCTTTCTACCCTGCTTCTTATGGTGCAAACAATACAACAAAATTTATTATTTCCCAAAACTAGCGTGGATAACAAAACAGACTCCTCTACTTAGTTGGGAGCCGTGGCTTAAAATGTCTCTTTTTTCTCTTATGGTATTGGCTCTGTCAAAACCTTTTGTTTATGATGCAAAGAACACCCAGCATAAAAAAGGCAGAGACCTCATTTTAGCCATAGATGCCAGTGGCTCTATGGCACAAAGTGGATTCAATGAAAAAGAGCAGCTTAAAAATAAATATGAAACCACCATAAAACTCTCTCAAGCATTTACCAAAAATCGTTTTGATGACAATATGGGTGTCGTAGTTTTTGGTACATTTTCTTACACCGCTTCTCCTTTAACGTATGATTTAGAAGCCTTAAACTATCTACTTGAAATGACCACTGTGGGTTTAGCAGGAGAGAGTACAGCCATTGGTGATGCACTTATGCAATCTATACGTACACTCTCTTATGGTGAAGCAAAAAACCAAGCCATTATTTTACTTACAGATGGTTATCACAATGCAGGAAGAGACTCACCCTTATTTGCTGTAAACAAAGCAAAAGCCCTGGGCATTAAAATTTACACCATAGGCATTGGGAAGAAATCAGACTATGATGTCGCCCTACTTGAGACTATTGCAAAGGAGAGTGGAGCAAAAAGTTACCATGCAAGTGAAGCAAGTGAGTTAAGTAAAATCTACAAAGAGATTAACCACCTTGAACCTAGCCCTATACGAAGTGAAAACTACCTCAACCAAAAACTACTGATATTTTTCCCTTTAGTTTTAGTTGTTATACTACTTTTACTTTGGATACTCGCACCTAAAAGCATCAAGCTTCTAAAGGCTAAAGTATGATGTTACTCTACCCTACTTTTTTATGGTTACTTATCCCTCTTAGTTTACTCTTTTGGTATAGAGAAAAAACCCTTATGGAAACGGTGCATTTAAGTATTGTTATACTTCTGGTTTTTGCACTAAGTCGTCCTGTGCTAAAACAGGGTATAGAAGAGCATCCTATAGATGCAAAAGAGTTTATCATTGCTATCGATGCTTCTTACTCTATGAAAGCGAAAGATATTAAGCCGAACCGTTACACTTTTGCCAAGCAGACAGCCCATGCACTTTTGACTATAAACCCTAGTGACCATATTATGCTTATTGCTTTTACCAGTAACCCTCTTCTTCTCTCTCCTCCTACAACTGACCACCAGCTCATAGCCCTAGCATTAGAGAGTCTTAACCTTGAGTATATTCTTACAAAAGGTACTTCACTTCAAAGACTTTTTGAGAAGGTAGCTAGCATGAAAAGTGAACAAAAAAATCTCATACTCATTACCGATGGAGGAGAAGAGAGCAATATAAACCAACTAAGTGACATTTTAAAAAAAGAAAATATCTCTTTAAGCATCTTAGCATTAGGAAGCAAACATGGGTCAACCATAGAAAACAACGATGGCTCTTTACTTAAAGATGAGACACAAAACCTTATCGTTTCACGAATTAACCCTCTTTTAGAAACCTTGGCTTCACAAACAGGAGGCAGCTACTTAATGGCATCTTCCACCCCTCTTTCTACAGCGAAAGCCCTTTACAACTCACTCAACATGAAAGAACAAAAGAGCAAAAAAGTAAAGAAGAAACAACACCTTTACACAGAGCTTTACCAAGTACCTCTACTCCTTGCTTTAGTGCTTTTCATGATGTTACACACACGTGCTGTAAAGTACTTGTTAGTCATATTTACACTGCTTGGCATACATGTCCAAGCCTCTATGCTCGATGACTACTATTTAAAACAAGCCTATGAGACGTACGCTAAAGGTGACTTCAACACAAGTAGACAACATCTTGTAAAGATAGACACTCCCTCTTTACAAAGTCATTTTGCTTTAGCAAACACATACTACAAACAAGGGGCATATAAAGAAGCCTTAAAAACTTACCTAAGTATTCGTTCTACTTCACCGCAAATAAAACAGAAGCTCTACTACAACATTGCAAACGCTTATGCAAAACAAGAAGCGTATGAAAAAGCAAAAATATACTATACTAAGGCTTTACAACTTGGTGTTGATAATGATGCAAAAGTAAACCTAAAGCTTGTCATGTTTTTACTCCAAAAGGAAAAGGCTTCTCTAGGTATTGCCCATCCTAAATCACAAAATAGTGACAGTAGTAAAAGCCCTTCTCAAAAGAACAATAATAAAAAAGAGGAGAGAAGAAGAGAAGAGAAACCTAGCTCTAGTAGTGGTGATGGTGGAGAAAAGAGTAGCAGCAAAGAAGAAGAGAAAAACAGACTTATACTAGATACACACACAAAAGAGAAACAACCTCTTAGCTCTAAAGTCTATGAACTCATAAACAAAGGATACATACATGAAAAACAACCTTGGTAAACTACTTTTCACTTTACTGTATGGTTTGTGGCTTCAAGCAGAAGACTTTACACATCACTTCACACTAAGTAACAGTTCACCTTACATAAAAGAGGGTGTGGTACTGACACTTGACTTAAACCAGACCAACCATGACAAAGTACTGTTCTTTCAGTTTACACTAAAAAAAAGCCCTACATATACCTTTCATCGTTTGAGTGCTAAAGAGCGTGGAGCAAACAATGCAGCAAAAATACACTATGCATACCTCATCTACCCTCTTCAACAAGGAGAGCTAGCCTTGCATTTTGAACTTACACAAAAAGCCACCACCGAGGAGAACTTAGCGTACAGTTTTTCAGGAGACAGAGACAATGTCAAAGGATTAACTACTCTTGACACATCCATAAAGCTAGCTCCTCTGCTACTCCAAGTAAAACCTCTTCCTGATGGCACATCTGTTGTGGGAGACTTCAACCTAACATACCACATTAAAAAGCACCAAGCCAATGCCTATGAAGCACTACCTTTTCAAGTCATACTGAAAGGCTTAGGCTACCCACCACTTTTGGAAAATATTTTACCTAAAGAGGGTAACTTTACACGCTTTGAAGAGACCCCTATTGTCAAAGTAGTAAACAGTTTAAAAGGGACGAAAAGTAGTGTAACCTATCCTATGGCACTTTCACACCACGAAAGCTTTGACCTTAACCCTTTAGTTATCAAAGCCTTTAACCCTAAAACTAAACAGAGCTATACGCTAAACATAAAAAAACAGCATTTCAACATTCAACCTGTAGAGCCAAAAAGTCTAGTTGACAAAATAGACTACCCTAAAACTTTACAAAGTGACTTCTCTTGGCTTACTGAGTCAATAGGGTACATCGTAGTATTTGTTGCAGGGTATTTTACTGCATTGAGTCTAAGATGGAGACCAAAAGAGAAATATAAACAGACAAAAAAGCATCCACTAAAAGAGAAAATCAACAGATGCAGAGATGAAAAAGCCCTACTACAACTACTCATGGCAACCGATGCTAAGTACTTCTCAGCAGATATTGAGAAACTTGAAAAGCATTTATATGGAAAGAGTAAAGTTAACATCAAACAATTCAAACAAGATTTAGGAGAAAAAGTACAATGAACCAACAAATACTTCAACTCAAACAAGAACTAAGTAAAGCGGTTATCGGTCAAGAGAGCATGATAGAAGGCTTGCTTATTGGGCTACTTTGTGAGGGGCATATTTTGGTAGAGGGGGTACCTGGTTTGGCTAAAACCACAACCATTAATGCTTTTTCTAAAGCACTAGGACTAGACTTTAAGCGTATACAGTTTACCCCAGACCTTTTACCTTCAGATATTATTGGGGCTCAAATATATAATCCTCAAGACCACAGTTTTAGCATTAAAAAAGGTCCCCTCTTTACCCACCTGCTTCTTGCTGATGAGATCAATAGAGCCCCTGCAAAAGTACAGTCTGCTCTGCTTGAAGTGATGCAGGAGAGACAAGTGACTATTGCAGAAGAGACGTTTAAACTAGCCTCTCCTTTTTTAGTAATGGCAACACAAAACCCCATAGAACAAGAGGGAGTCTACGCTTTACCCGAAGCACAACTCGACAGATTTATGATGAAAATCATTGTCAAACACAACACAGCAGCCCAAGAAGTAAAAATCATGCGTAAGGGAGCAAGTAAAAGTTTTGCAGAGGTGCAGAAGGTACTCAGTATTGAAGCACTTCATGCGTTACAAAAAGCGTTAGCACAGGTACATATCGACGAAGAGTTAGAACTCTACATTGTACAGCTCATTACCGCTACAAGAGAGCCTGATGCATTTAACTTAACTTCTCTTAGCCAAAGCATTATGTTTGGAGCAAGTCCAAGGGCTTCCATTGACCTCTACAAAGCAGCAAAAGCAAAGGCCTTTTTACGGGGTAATGACTTTGTAACCCCCGCAGACATTGGCTATGTAGTCCATGATGTACTACGACACAGAATCGTACTCTCTTATGAGGCAAGAGCAAAAGGGGTAAGCACCGATGAGATTATCTCTACCATTATTGAGACTTTGCCTATACCGTAATGAACACCGCATTTAAAACACTACAACTCAAAGCTAAACACCAAGTCTACACCCTACTCTCTGGACACAACCTCTCTAAACTTCATGGAGAGGGTTATGATTTTTCAGAGTTGAGAGAGTACCAAATGGGTGATGATATCCGTAAAATAAACTGGACGATTACTGCAAAACTTGGAAAACCCTACATCAAAGAGTTACACGCAAACCGAGAACTCTCTGTTGTGGTGGCTACATTTATGGATGGAAGCCTTTACTTTGGTTCAGGCAATGAAAAACAGAAGAAACTTTGTGAAGTAGCTACACTTTTGGCTTATGCAACGCAACACAACAGTGACCTCTTTAGTGGTATAAGCTACAGTCAACCCCACACATACACCACCCCTCCTACCAAACAAGTTTACCACATAGAACAGTTTTCAAAAAACATCTTTGAAGCTCAAGTTCTAGGAACTACCCTAAACTACCATGCCTCCACACAAGACCTCTTTAAAAAAATTGCTAAACCTTCACTTGTTTTTATAGTAGGTGATTTTTTAGAAGAGATAGACCTCTCTTTGCTTACACAAAAACATGAAGTCATTGCTATAATAATACGAGACAAAGAGGAAGAGTCTCCTCAATCTCTTGGAGAAGTAAACTTTCACAACTCTAAAAACCATACAAAACTAGACACCTATTTTGGAAAAAAGAGTATAGAAAAATACCTAGCAAAACTACAAAAACATGATGAAAAAACCATAGAACAGTTTTCACAATACGGCATTAGGTACGTAAAAGTATTTTCAGATGAAGAGGTGGCTGGGAAACTTATGGGGTTGTTTTTGTAGGTGTATTTAACTTCATAGCCAAGATAACTAATCTTAAAGTAACAAAGCTTGTAGATGATAAACTATTGAAAGTAAGAGGTAAAGTGGATTCGTAAATAACCTTCAGTAATTATTATGATACAATAGTCTCAAAAAGAGTTAATAAGGTTAACTTATGCAAATAATAAAATACACTATAATACTTATGCTTTTTTCTTCTCTTGGAGCTAAGGAGAAAGTGGATGTTAGTAAGATTTATGGGAAGGTACAGTATGTTGATGCTTTTGCAGATTATAAGGTGGAGGTTGTAGAGCATTTTTCTGATTTAAAAGTTCAAGAGGTGAAGCATTTTCCTGACTCTGTGGGTAGGTGGCAAGTAGTTACAGCTTTTCCAGACTTCACCATTCAAAAAGTAAAAGCATTTGGTGATTTTAAAATTACTTATGTTGATGTTTTTCCTGGTCTACCTTAAACTCTTTTTTTAATGCCTCTACTTTTTGACAAGCTTGTGTAAAGAGTGTCGCGTGTTGTATCTGTTCTGTAGACAGATGCTTATGCCGTTCAAAAGAGGCTATGACTTTAGATGCCTTTAACGATGCATTTTTACTGTTGCGTCTTATATGTTCAAACGCAATGGCTCCATTTATCAACCCTTTTACTAAGTTTTGTAAAGGGTGTTTTGACAAGCGTAGCGGATGCCATGCTTCTTCTAGTACTTCATGTGCATCAAAATACTCTTTACTATTCATAAGATGTAGATACGCTTTTAAGGCACCCTCTAAGTCTTCATTCATTGTTAGCATTGTTTATAAACTTCCTTTTTACTGTATCTGTTAACTTTACAGTAAAGATGCTTGTCACTATCTTTAAAGTATAATAGTTCAAATACACTATATAGAGTAATACCATGACAAAAAATGAAAAAAAGTATATCACTAAGAAGATAGAAGAAGATATTGTTTTCTTAAAAAATCAAATTGTTACACTAGAAGAGAAAGTGAAGCCTATTGCTCCTGATTGTTCACTAGGGAGGCTTACTAGACTAGAGGCTATGGGAGAACAGCATGTCAACCATACGGTACTAGATGAGTCAAGAGTAAAGTTGACACGTCTTAACAATGCCCTGCTTCGTATAGATAAACCCATGTTTGGTATTTGCATTGAGTGTGAAGAAACCATAGGAATGGGACGCATGAGTATACGTCCTGAAAGTGTTAGATGTGTGGAGTGTGCCAATAATCTATAAGCTTTCTATATTACCTACTACTTTACCTACAATCGTTATTTCATCTGATGCAATAATCTCAGGTGAGTACATCTTGTTGTCAGAAATAAGCTCTACCATGCCATCTGCCCTTTGACGAATACGTTTGATAAACAATCCTGTTGTTGTAGCAGCGATAAAAATACCATCTTTGTTAATATTTGTTTTACCTCTATCTAAAAAGACAATAGATCCATCCTGCAAGGTGGGTTCCATTGATTCACCATTTACATGAATCGCTTCTAACTCTACGTTACCTTCTCCAACCATATTTTGCATAATTTTTCTATCTAGGGTAATTACTTCATAATTTTCATCAAACTCATATGCACCACCACCTGCACTTGCACCTATGTCAGCAAAGTAGCGTATTTGAAAGAACTTATCGGTCTCCTCTTTAAGCATGTCTACGGCTTGGTCAAAAAAGAGCCAATTCACAGAAATTTTCTTAATTGCACAAAACTCTAAAATCTCTTTATAGGGTATGGAGCCTCTTTGTTTCATGGTTGCGAAAGTTGCTTGAGGTATATTGAGTGCCATTGCGACATCTTTGTCAAATACTTTTTTACCTATGGTATGTTCAGAAATAACATCTTTCAGTTTTTCTATGATTTCACTTAAAACTAACATCTTAACTCCTTATATAATATATTATACGGTATTTTTACTAAAAGTATAACAATTTGACATACTTTTATAGTTTAAAATATCAAAATTGTATAATTCTAAATATAAACTATTTTAAAGGATACAAAATGGATTTTAAAAGAAACAGAAACTTACTCAATGAAGCGATAAACTCAGGGTGCAAAACCGTAGCAGAGCTTGCACTGTTTTTAAAAATACACACCTATTTAAACAAACTTTACTAGTCTAAAAGAAGTACTTCAACACTATCGCCTATCTCTTTAGAAGTCTCATCTTCTGAAGTTGCAAGCAGTGCAATAGACCCTAGCATATTTGTTAAGATGGCACTAGAACCTACTTTTTTATCTTTAAAGTCTATTCTGTACTCTCCATTAACACGCTCTACATTACATGCGGTAAATTCAGCTTTTTTCGCACGTTTTATAAAAGGTTCACTGAGTGTAGCTTTTACTTTTTTAAGCGAAGCATTCCCTTTTTGTAACTTCTCTATGAGTGGTACGACATAAAGCAGTGCAGTCACTGTAGAAGAGTAAGCAAAACCTGGTAGCCCAACTATAAACTTATTGCCTTTTCGTGCTACCATGATGTGTTGCCCAGGTTTTACTCGTACCCCCTTAAAGAGTACATCACAGCCAAGCTCAACAATAACATCTTTAACAAAGTCAAAATCGCCTACACTCACTCCACCTGTAGTAACGACAATATCACTTTTTTCTAAAGCACTTGCAACGGCTTTAGTAATGTTTGCTTTATCATCTTTAATGCACCCTAGTTGCATAGGAGTAGCATCATATTTTTGTACAATTGCTTCTAAAATATAGTTATTTGAAGAGCGAATTTGTGCATGGTTGGTTTGAGTCTCTCCTAGCTCTAAAAGTTCAGAACCTGTAGAGAGTATAGAGACCGTTGGTTTTTCATACACAAGAGGTGTCACAATGTTTAGACTAGCCATTACCCCTATTTGAGGAAAGCCTATTTTAGTACCTTTAGCAATAAGCAGTTGACCCTTAGCATAGTTTTCACCCACTTCACGTACTGAAAAGCCTTGTGGGACTTCCTCTTTAATGACTATCTCATCACCCTCAACTTCTACATTCTCAATAGGGATAAGCGTATCTGCACCTTTGGGCATGAGTGAACCTGTAAATGTCTTAATGCATGTTCCTCCTATCACCTCATCTTTAAGCATAGACCCTGCGGGGTTGATACTTGCTATTTTTAATCTTTCTAAAGTCATATCTTCATGAATGATGGCATAACCATCCATAGCAGAGGTAGGGTATTCAGGTGAGTTATGGTCTCCAATAACATCTTCTGCCAAGATATACCCTAGTGTATCTACAAGGTAGAGTTTTTTCGTTTTATATTGTGTAATCTCAAGATTTTTTATTATCTCAATTGATTCATCAAAATGAAGCATATAAAAGTTCCTTTATATTTGTAGGGTGCGTAATCACGCACCATTATTAATGTTTGGTTTTGTATTGTGGTGCGTGATTACGCACCCTACAGTTATGCCAACAGACCTGCACCATCCATAGCAATGCTTCTATCGGCAGCATAAATACGCTCACCATTTTTCACATCATATTTCCATATGGGTGCATTGGCTTTAAAGTCTTCAACAAACTCATCTATAAGCTCAAGAGCCACTCTACGTTTAGGAGAAAATACCGCAGAGACATAAGAGGATGTATGTACAGGCACATCACCTATGGCATGAGCCATTTTAACTACAGCTCCCAAAGCTTTAGCCTTCTCTTGCCACTGGTCAAACCACTTTTGAAGTACAGGTTCATAAATGTCAAAACTTAATGCTTCTATATCATCTTCTGCACGTATAGTACCTACAAATGGAATGTAAGCTCCGTAGTTAGAGTGGCTTTGTTCATCTAACCATCGTCCAAATATCTCTTTCGTATCTAATGGTCCCTGATAAAGTTCCATGCACTAACCTCCACAGACAGGAGGTAAAATAGAAATTCTATCTCCATCTTTTAGTGTGATACTTAAGTCGTTGACCATTGTATCATTTAGTGCTACTGCACATTTATCTAACCAGTCACTCACTACTGCATCAACTTTAAGTTTACTCGCAACCTCTGCAAGTGTCTTTGCTTCCATCTCTATGGGTGCTTTTCCGATAGGACCTAAAAATTCTATTTTTACCATAACCTACTCTTTTTATGAATTGAGCTGATTATAAATCTTGTTTGGTATAATTACGCTTAAAAAAAGGGGTTGGTATGCTGTTTGGTTCTATCTCCTACCTCAATCTTTTACCATTTCAACTTTTTTTAAAAAAACATCTTACCCATAATGCTTCAAAAATGAGTTTCAGATACAAACGTGCTGTCCCCTCAGAAATTAATAAATCCCTAAAAAGAAGAGAGGTAAATGCTGCGTTTATCTCCTCTGTAACTTCTGCTAAATACAAATGTACAGACTTAGGTATTATTGCCAACAAAAAAGTCTATAGTGTACTCCTACTAGAGGGAGAGCATCAAACAGACCCAGCATCTGCTACTTCTAACAAGCTTGCCCATGTTTTAAATCTTGAAGGAAAAGTTCTTATAGGTGACGCAGCACTTAACTACTATCTTAATGGAGGAGAAGGCATAGACCTTGCAGAAGCGTGGTATGAAAAGAGTGGTCTTCCTTTTGTTTTTGCCAGACTTTGCTACAACAAACATGATAAAACAGTGAAAAACTTAGCCAAAGCTTTCTCACAGGAAAAAGTAAAAATACCCCAATATATTTTAAAAAAAGAGGCAAAAAAACGAGGTATTACACCAAAACAACTTAGTTGGTATTTGAAGCATATTTATTATGAGATGGATGATAAAGCAAAAAAGTCTTTGAAGTTGTTTTTGAAACAGTCTAGGATCTAAATAACTTCCTTGTCTAGTCTCACCACGTTATACCATTCCAAACAAACTAAAAGCAGTAGGCTGATACCATCGTAAAATCTTTACAGCCATAAAGGAATTACAATGTCACAAGTCTACCACTCGAATGCAAAGTTAAATAAGCACTCAAGAGAGATTATACAAAAGTCACAATTAAGTACTATTGAGCTATCAGCACAATATAGAGTAAATGAGAAAACAATCAGAAAGTGGAAAGATAGAGACTTCACAGAAGATAAAAGCTCTTGTCCCCATAAGATACACTATGCCCTTACTCCACTAGAGAAAAGGCTTATAGAGCTTGTCAGAAGTACTACTTGGATGAGTTTGGATGATGTGGTCGACACAGTCAATCAAGTGATACCCTCTGCGAATAGAAGCAACGTAAGTAGAACCCATAAATTTCCACCTTTTAAATTAATCTTCCGTCTACTTCAATCACCATATTCTGCCATGTTTTGTGATTATAATAAATTTGGATGGAATATAGGTATCTTATAGTAAATTTAAACTTATCTTATTGATTTTATCGCTTTCTCAATACGAGCAACCGTCTCATCTACACCCAGAATAGCCATAATCTCATCAAGCCCAGAACCAGTCATAGAACCTAACAAGCTTACACGAAGAGGCATACCTATTTTACCAAAGCCTATCTCTTTTGTCTCGACAAGTTTATCTATTACTTCATGATAATCACAAGGAAGGTGCAGTGTTTTATCCCAGTTTTGCAACATCTTAGCAAAATCACCTAAGATAACTTTAGCTTCACCCTTAAAAGCTTTTTTCGAAGACTTTTCATCGTATTCACTTGGAGTAGTAAGGATAAGATTAATTTGATCTGCTAACTCTACAAGGGTCTTACCTCTCTCTTTGGTTGCATCAAGAAGTAATTCTAACTTATCATCTCTTTCTATGCAAACCCCATACTCTTTAAGTTGTATAGCCAATTTCTCATTTGGCATATTTTTAATGTAATGCGCATTAAGCCATAATAATTTATCAAGATTATAATTTGATGAAGATTTGTTAATATTTTTAGGGTCAAAGAGTTCTACCATCTCTTCGAGTGAGAAAATTTCCTGATCACCATGACTCCAACCCAAACGCACAAGAAAATTCAGTAGTGCTTCTGGTAAGTAGCCCATAGTTTTATAGTCCATTACATCTGTAGCACCATCACGCTTAGAGAGTTTTTTACCCTGTTCATTGTTTATCATAGCTACATGGTAAAAATTTGGAATCTTAAATCCAAGAGCATTATAGACTACGATCTGCTTAGGTGTATTATAAAGATGGTCATCTCCGCGTATTACCTCAGTAAGTCCCATAAGTGCATCATCTATGGCAACAACAAAGTTATAAGTAGGTGCACCATCTGCTCTTGCAATGACGAAGTCATCTACTTCAGATGCTTCAATATTCATCGTACCTTTCACACCATCAACAAAAGAGATTGTTCCTTCTTGTGGTGCCTTGATACGAATTACAGGCTCAACACCCTCAGGAGGTGTACCTGTGAAGTCTCTATAGCGTCCATCGTAACGTGTACGCTCTTTTTTAGCCATCTGCTCTTCACGTAAAGCAGTAAGTTCTTCTTTACTCATGTAACACTTATACGCCTTTCCCTCTTCTAGCAGTTGGTCAATATATTTTTTATAGAGATCAAAACGTTTAGACTGATAGACTACCTCACCATCATGACTCATCCCTACCCATTCAAAAGCTTTAAGAATGGCATCTTTTGCCTCTTCTGAGTTACGTGCCATGTCTGTATCTTCAATACGTAAAAGAAACTCTCCTCTGTTGTGTTGTGCTGTAAGCCATGAAAAGAGTGCTGTTCTAAGCCCACCAATGTGTAGATACCCTGTAGGAGAAGGTGCAAAACGTGTAACTGTCATAATAATACCTTGAAATAAATTAGTGAAATTGTATCGAAAATGTGGTTAAGAGAGATTGTATACGTTTTAAGAAAGTGAAAGAGAAGTCTCTTTCACTTTTATCTACTACATCTTATGTTGTTCTATCTTTTCAGCCAAAGATGGACCCACACCCTTAACATTAACTACATCTTTAATCGTTTTAAACTTATTCGCTTTTCTGTACTCTATAATAGCATCAGCTTTTTTCTCACCTACGCCTTTTACTTCCATAAGTTCCGCCTTAGAAGCCTTATTGAGTTCACTAACACTCATAGCCAATAGTGATGAAGTTGCTAAAACTAAGAATCCTGTAACTACTTTTTTAAACATATTTTTTCCCTTTAGATAATTATTTAAGTTATGTTCATAATATAACCAAAATGATTATATCAAATTTTTCTTTTAAATTCTGGTACAATCTTTTGAAGAGCCTTAACTTTATCAGAAGCTTGAAGTAACGCCTTAATATCTCTCTCTAAATGCACTATATTATATGCCGTAGTCTTTGTAATAAAAATCGAGCTATACTGCGTCTTCTCTTCACTCTCATCTAGTAGCAACTCTTCATAAAGCTTCTCTCCTGGACGCAAGCCTGAAAAAACAATTTCTATCTCCTCCTCTTTACCATAAAGGCGTATCATCTGCTTTGCTAAATCTGCTATCTTAATGGGTTCCCCCATATCTAAAATAAAAAGCTCCCCTCCTTTTGCAATGGCTGCTGTTTGCAAAACCAGTTGGCACGCTTCAGGAATAAGCATAAAGTAACGGGTTATTTCAGGGTGTGTAACCGTAACTGGTCCCCCCTCTTCTATTTGCTGTTTAAATTTTGGAATAACCGAACCACTAGAGCCTAGTACATTTCCAAAACGCACAGCTACTATCTCTGTATTCTTTGCCTCAACATTGTTAGCATAAAGTTCCGTTACTCTTTTGGTAGCACCCATAATATTAGTAGGGCGTACTGCTTTATCTGTAGAGATAATGACTACCTTCTCTACTTCATTCTCAATACTTATATCAATAACATTTTTTGTACCTAGTACATTATTGAAAACTGCTGATTCTTGATTGTCTTCACATATAGGTACATGTTTATACGCTGCTGCATGGATGACTATCTGTGGCTTAAGCGTTTTAAAAATTTCACTTAAACTTTTTTTATCGGTAACTGATAAAAGTTTTAAGACGGCCATAGGTACCTTATCTCCTACTTGGTAAAGATTATACTCACTATGGTCTATAAGTGTTAATGAAGCAGCTCCAAACTCTTGACACTGCTTTGTAATCTCTGAACCAATACTCCCCCCAGCCCCAGTGATAAGAATAGATTTACCTTGGATAAAATCTGATATTACATCAGTATCTAGATCTTTTGGGTGGCGGGCTAGGAGGTCTTCAATAGATATATCTTCAAGTTTTTCACCATTATTACCTAAAAGTTTTACCTGTTTTATATCTGTAATACCTTTAAGGTTTAACTGATTCACTACACTTTTCATCTCTTGAGGAGGTAGCGATTGTGTAATAATAGCTGAGGTAATCTCTTTATCTTCAATAACTTTATCTAACATCTCAATAGGATATACTTTTACATTATTGATATACCCATGTGTAGTATTTTCATCTTTATCTATGGCAATTATTCCTGAAGGATAATACGCTATATCACCACGTAATGCACTTTGTATCATTGTTGCTGTATTATTATTTACCCCAATTAATAGTGTAGATTTTACGGTTATAGGTTTTGTCCTTTCATTAAAAAAACGTTTACTTACACGCAATAAGCCAATAAATATAAGTGATAAAAAGAAGTCTATTACAATGACACTTCGTGGGAAAGGGGTAAAGTATTCTGAAAAAAGTAAATAGATACCAATAAATAAACTATACGATACAACATGAGCAAAAACCGTATTCTTAGCATCATTAAAACCAAAAAATCTCCAAACAATAAAATAGTTTTTAAAGAAAAATAGAGAAGCCAATTTTACACCGGTTAATATAAAATAGACTAACCAAAATGATTGTATAAACTCAGCAGGTATCTGAAAATTAAATCGTAACAAATATGCCAAATAAAGCGTGATAACAGAAAGAAAACTGTCAATAAAAATAAAGAAAATAAAACGTTTTATTGCTGTAGGTCGTAAAATATTTTTCAATTCAATACCCGTATAATTTCTTCACATACATAAGAGACTTGTTCATCACTCATGCTACTTCCACTTGGCAAACAAAGCCCCTTTTCAAAAAGTTTTTGTGACGTACCATCTTGGGTTACCAATGCATCCAAAAAAAGCGGTTGCAGATGCATAGGCTTCCACAAGGAACGACTCTCAATATTGACTTTTTCTAGTGCTTCTATAACTTTTAAAGGATTACTTTTTTTTAAAATTAATGTAGTCAACCAACGATTTCCACAGCTATCTCGTATCTCTGGCATAAACTCTATTTCTGCTACTTTACAAAGGTTTTTTTGATAAAGCTGAAATATCTCTCGTCGCCTCTCTACACGTTTGCTTAACACTTCCATTTGAGCTACACCTATAGCAGCCAATACATTGGACATTCTATAGTTATAACCAAACTCCTTATGTTCATAATATGGGTAATCTTCTTTTGCTTGTGTTGAGAGAAATTTAGCTTTAGCTATCCACCCTTCATTTTCACTCACAAGCATACCTCCTCCTGAGGTAGTAAGTATCTTATTGCCATTAAAACTATAGACCGCCATATCTCCAAAAGTTCCGCTCTGGCTACCATGATAAGAAGCACCTAAAGACTCTGCTGCATCTTCTATAAGATAAATACCATTTTCTTTACAAATGGCCACAATTTCATCTAGTTTACATACTTGTCCATAAAGATGTGTAAGTATTAATACTTTTGGCTTTTTAGGTGCTGTTTTGATAGCCTTATAGAGTAATTCAGGTGAGATATTCCAACTCTCATCGCTATCTACAAAAATAGGTTTTGCATTTTGATACAAAATAGCAGAAACTGAACCAATAAATGTAAAAGTTGAAGCTAAAACATAGTCCCCCTCACCTACCCCTAATACTCTCAATGCCAAATGTAATCCAGCCGTAGCAGAAGATAAAGCTAGGGCATTTGAAGCTCCTGTATAGGTTTCTACACTCTCTTCAAAACGATTAACAAAAGTACCAACAGGAGCTATGTAGTTGCTTTCAAAAACTTCTGCAATATACGCTTGTTCTTTTCCACTCATATGAGGGGGTGAGAGAAAGATTCTATTCATATTTTATCCTAATACATTATATATTTTTGAAATATCAAATTTCAAATACAGCCCTTATTTATATTTTACCATACCACATACAATCTCTCTCAACAATACATTGAAGAGCTATATATATTTTACAAAAAACATAGGTTAAGACATACTTACTATGGATAGATAGCTAAAGCCTAACATTACTTTTTCAGTTTATATATTTTACTATAAGGTGAACTCACTACCAATTCAAAAAGATTTTTATCATATTTTTCAAGCATAAACATCTGAACGAATGTAGAGTTAAATGTTTCTGTATCCATCACAATAAACTGATTATAGCTCTTCATATACACTATTGCATACTCGCCATCAGAGCTGTATCTTTGCGATTTGAGACTTATTTTGCCACTCTTTGTGTTTTGAGCCAAGATGAAGCTTCTTACGCTGGCTTTTTTCTGTCCTATTGTGACTTTGCCTTTTTTGGCATCAAATATAATGCCATTGGCTAGTATGATAGTCCCATCTTTGCTACTGCGTACGCTACTCGGATAGAACTCCGCTTTTCTTTGAGCTTTTCCAGTCGTCAAATCTAGATTTCCAAACAGCATCACAGTAGGAAAGATTCTCAGCATTCTGTATGGCAGATAGAGATATATGTCTCTTGTCTTCTTGGGTAGCTTATAGTTAGCATCATCCAGCTCCGACAGAAACAGATTTGGATCAAGCTGATCCTCTTGCTTGTTTTTAAACAATGTATTTGCAACCACTTTATAGTCAGAACTCACATAAGTCTCCACCGCCAAGCGACTTAAATTTGCAGCTAACTCTTGCGAAGAAGTTTGCATGATTTGAGAAACTATGAAGTTATCATTGTGGTGCTTACCTCCATCTATAAGTGTATTGGTATTACTGTAATACCAAATAGGATACCCATAATCCCACCAAGCTATGGTATAGTCTTTCTCATCTGAAATTTCACTTAATTTCACAAGATCTTGCACTTCAGATTTATTAAGCACAGTAGGTACTTTATAGCCTATAATATGTGTGATATTTGGATAAATAATCATTGCCGTAGAAAACACTATAAAACTATACTTTAATTTTTTGTCTTTAAATAAATCACCTATAATAAAGAATAGATATATCGCAGACATAGCAGCTATAGGGACAGCATAAACAGTAAAACGAAGTCCACCAAAAAGAGCAAAAATCCCAATACCCACCAATGGTAAACCCAAAATAAAGGATCTATGCTTAAGCACAAGAACAACATAACCAATAAGTGAGAGTAGTACACCTACTTGTGATCCACTAATACGATTAGCAAAGGTAGCAAAAGGAATTTGACCCGCTTCTCGTACAGTTTGGGCTACACCATAAAAGCGTAGTCCTTCTGCAGCAGTACCCGTTGCGAGATATCCCATGATCTTAGTAAATATTAATCCAAATACATTACCAAAAATAAAAAATAAAAAAAATAAAACACCTGACAATATCATCAGTTTTTTTTGTTCTATCGATATACTTTTCAACACAATGTATAGGAGGATAAGCATAATCATTTTTATGACAAAATCATATGGAGCATTAAAAGGAAAAGGAAATAGAGATACAAAAATCAAAATCAATGAAGCATAGGTTACGATATCGTTACGATGATAAAATATCATATATAAAGCGTAAATAATACCCATAGCATACACGATAGAGAGTCCTTGATCATATAAAAATGGATAGATTGCAATCGCCAATGCTGCATATAATCCACTCTGTAAATTAGAATCCATAGTGCCTTTAATTAAGAAAAATAATATAAACATTGGAGCCATGGCTGAAAACATATCCGTATCATAGTAGCCCACCATAGTTCGATTATAATAAGACCATGCAATTGAACCTAAAAGAGCAGATAAAAAACCCCACATCGTTAAATTATACAATCTTGCAATAAGAATAATAGGTATAACTACCATTGACGAAATAATAGCAGGTAAATAGAGCATGACGCTTTCTAAGGAAAAAGGTGTAAACTTTGCTAAGAACACAGTAATGGCAATTATCCCATGCTCCATCATCTCGGGTAAACGAGGATTATCTCCATGAAGTCCTTCCAAGATATGCTGTGCACCTGAAGCAAAAATATATCCATCATTGGTATTAATCATCAATTGGTTATTCCAGTAAAATGCCTCTGTATCTTGAAACTGCCATACCCATATCATACGTACCACAAAACTAAATACATAGGCAAAAAGCATTAACCCTACCAACTGTATACTACTTACTTTAAATTTATCTTGACTCATGAGAACCCTTTACTAGACTTAGTATGGAAATTATAGCTTAAACTCTTTATACTCCTATCAATCACTTCCATTTTCAATAAAGTCATCAAGTATAATTTCCTTTTACGGTACAAACAAATCTGCTTCACCATCTATTACTATTTTATTTTTTACTTTACAGATTGTATCAAAAAAACACTCTTCTTTTTGATAAATCAATTTTTTTACAATTACTGTTACAATAACCATATCACCTAAATATACAGCTCTTTTAAATCGTAAAGATTGAGCTATAATGCTCCCTTTTTTTATATCTTGAGTCTTAGGCATATTCATCATCTAAATGTACAGGATTATTGTTTCCTTAAAAATTTTATAATATCTTTTCTATTTTCTACCTCGTAGGTAGCATCACTTACATAATTATTATAAATACCAATTGGATTTTTATATCTAATACTTTTCCACCCTAGACTATTTGGTGCTATAAAATCTTTTTTAGGGTTATCTGATATATAAATAAAATCTTTTTCATTTTTAAACTTTTGCATTACCATTTCAAATGCTTTTAATTCTGGCTTCTTTGTATGATAAAAATCAGTAAAAACAGGGTAGTCTATATACTTATCTAAACCTAATGTTTTATATTTATTTTGTTGCATTAAGTAGAAACCATCGCTAATTAATGCCGTAGTATAGTTACTACTATATTCTAGTAGTTCTAAACTTTCTTTAGGTAAATGAATATTTGGTTTGTGAAATCTATATATCTCTACTAATTTTTGTATAGAAATATTTAGATTAAACTTATCTATTAAATTATTAAAAACTTTTCCGCTTCCATGTTCAATAAAATCATCAAGCATAAAATCATAATAACTATCATTAACTAAATAGTTTGATATTTCTTTAAATCCACTTTTAACAAAATCTATTTCATCATAAAGTGTATCATCAAGATCAAATACTATTGTCATTTATTATTACCTCTGCATCATATCTTAACATTATATTTCCATCTATCCAATTTTCATCATATTTCAAATCTATTTCCAAATAATCTTTGATTAAATATTCTGCAAAATTTGCTCCACTTAGTGGGGATAATGGATATCCACCACCAAATCTAGGATTTATTTCAATAAAAACTATTCTATCATCAGTTTTAAATAACTGTATAGTAATACATCCATAAGCACCTTTTAAAATTTTACATAAATCTTTAATAGCATTAATTATATCTTTATCTTTAACTGCTTTAGCTTTATTAACTTCACCTGCTCGTACTTCTAATCGTTGTCTTGGTACTACAGATATAACTTCACCATATTTATCTATAAATGTATCAACTGTAAACTCATCACCTTGAATAAATTCTTGAAATACATAGTTTTTATCACAGCTTAACTTTTTTGCAATTTCAGGTGTATATACTATCTGAGCACCAATTGAGCAAGACGAATTATTGAGTTTAGCAAAAATTGGATAATTACAATTTGCAATATCATTAATTTGTCTAGGTGTATCAATATTATTGCTAACAAAAAAATCTTCTGTAGAGTCTTTTAAGTAAAATATATCACAAATCTCTTTTGATGATATTGCAATAAATATATTAGACTTTAAAAAATCTTCTTTAGCTTTGGCTAATATATCAAGCTCAGTATCAATTGTTGGAATAACTATTGATATACTATTTTGAACACAATACTCTTTTAATATTTCTAAATATTTTTTATCAGTTACTCTAGGTACTTTTAAGTATCCATCAGACACCTGACAAGCACTACTTAAAAATGGATTCATATCAGTTGTAAATACTTTTCCATTTGGATTAAATTTTTTTAGTGTATCTTGAAAGTTTTTTACTAAACTTACTCTTCTACCTGCACTTGTAATTAATATATTATTTATCATCTTCTTTTATCCCTTTAAAAACTTCCATTGTTGCTTGTCCATCTTGACTTATATCACTTCTTCTAACTACTTTTAAAAAAGTCATCCAAAGTATCTTTATATCTAACCAAAAAGATTGATTGTCCACATACCATACATCATACTCAAACTTTTGTTCCCAAGATATAGCATTTCGACCATTTACTTGAGCCCAGCCTGTGATACCTGGCTTTACATCATGTCTTCTTTTTTGTTCATCATTATAAAGTTCAAGATACTCTATAAGTAAAGGACGAGGACCCACAAAACTCATCTCACCTTTTAGCACATTAAATATTTGAGGTAATTCATCCAAACTTAGACTTCGTATAGTTTTCCCCAATCCTTTTAGTCTTTGTTCATCTGGAAGTAATACACCATCTTTATCTTTATCATTTGTCATCGTTCTAAATTTATATATACCAAATATATTTTCATCTTTTCCAGGTCTTTTTTGTCTAAAAAATATTGGACTTCCCATCTTAGTTAAAATAAGAATAGATACTATTATATAAAATGGTGAAAATAATATTATTAATATTAGGGCTAATGTTATATCAAATAGTCTTTTAATCATTTTTCTTTCCTATCTCTTCTTCTAATACCTTTTCAAATTTATCTACTAGAATTTCAATAGAATAATTATCTTCTGCATACTTTCTTATTTTTTGTCCTAATTCATCTCTTTTTTCTTGAGGTAAATTATAAATTTCTAAAATTGTTTTTTCTAAGGTATCAACATCATCAGGAGCTATACTATACCCTGCATTTGCATCTTTTATTGGATTGTTTTTTGAATTACCTGCAAATATGATAATTCTTCCACTTCCCATATAGTCAAATAGTTTATTTAAACTTATTCCAAATCTATATAATGGACTATCTTTTAAACTTAAATATACAACATCAAAACTATTTAATATATCAGAAACTTTATTTTTAGGAACTAAACTATTTATCTTTACAATATTTTCTAAATTATAATTTTTAACATACTCAATATATTTTTGCCGCAAAGAACCTTCACCATAAATATGAAACTCTATGTTTTTATTGTCCTTAAACTTTTTTGTTGTTTCAAAAAAAGCATCCATACTATTAGATGCACCAAGACTTCCCATGTATCCAACAATTAATTTTTCACTTTTTTCTTTTCGAATATATTTTATATTTGACAGATCTACACCATTTGATATCCATTCAAATTTTTCTTTTGATACAAAGTTTTCAATATGTTCATAAGCATAAGGAAGATTTGAGATTATTTTATCTGCTTTTTTATATAAATACTTTTCTAAAAACCCAAGTAAGATTATAAATGGATGCCATCTTGATATGCCCATATCTATTAGAGTTTGTGGCCATATATCTCGTACTTCCATTATAAATGGTGTATTATATTTTTTTGAAAGTTTATAGGCACTATATACAGCAAAAAGATGCACAGAAGATCCTACGATGATATCAGGTTTTTTGAGATTTAACTTAGGTATATATCTTAAAACTTTTAAAGAATATGAAAGCATATTTTTAACACGACTAAAGCCATTTCCAAAATAAGGTGGTGTTTTGATCCAAATAAAATCAATACCATCTATTTTTTCACACAAATACTCTTTGTCTTTGTACTCTTTAATCTCTTTATACTTTGAGTAGTGAAAGCTAGAAGCTATGATAGTAACACTATGACCTCTTTTTACTAACTCTTTTCCAAAGTCATAGTGTCTAGTCCCTCCACTCATATCAGGAGTTAAGGCATGATGATTAAATATCCAAATGTTCAATTAATACTCCAACAGTTCTTTTATAATATTTTCACTAGCTTTACCACCACCATACAAATCTAACTTAGAATTTTGGTTCCTTCCAGAATTTTCAATATTAAACACACCATTTGATTTATAAGTTTCTAGTATTTTATCTTTATTCGCACCAACTAAAATATTAGTACCACACTCTACAAGCTCTACCCACTCAGTTTCATCTCTTAAAGTGATACATTGTTTTTCAAAAAAGTATGCCTCTTTTTGAAGCCCTCCACTATCAGTCATCACAAGACTACAGTTATCAATAAGCCAAACCATTTCCAAATACCCAACAGGTTCAATAATAGTTAAACAAGAACTGTTTATCTCTAACTCTGCTAGTATTTTTTTTGTTCTAGGATGCAAAGGCAAAATCACCTGCTTGGTTTGGGCAATTTCTTCTAAGGCTTCGAAAATATTTTTAAGTCTGCTTTCATTGTCTGTATTTTCTGCTCTATGAATAGTACATAAAATAAAATCTTCACTTATGTTAAGCTTGGGTTTTTGGGAAAGACTTTTATAAAACAAAGCCCCATCTTGCATCACATCACCACTTTTTATTATCTTACAATCAAAATTTTCAAAGCCCTCATTTTCTAAATTTTGTATGGCTGTATCTGTGGGACAAAAAAGTATATTAGAAATTCTATCTGTTAAAATACGATTTACCTCTTCAGGCATTTGCATATTAAAAGACCTTAATCCTGCTTCAATATGTGCGAGTTTAATATGTAATTTACTTGCCACTAATGCCCCTGCTAAGGTAGAATTTGTATCCCCATACACAATCACCCAATCAGGCTTTTCTTTTAGACAAACTTCTTCTATTTTTTCTATCATTTGTCCTGTCATTGCCCCATGAGACTTACCACCTATACCCAAAAAGTAATGTGGTTTAGGAATTTGCATCTCCTCAAAAAAAATGTCAGACATATTTGCATCATAATGTTGCCCAGTATGCACAATAATTTCTTCTATCTCTTCATATTTAGCGATTTCTCTACTAAGACTTCCTGCTTTAATAAACTGTGGTCTTGCACCTAGTATAGTGAGTATCTTCATATTTTTAATTTCCTTTTTATTCATTACAAATATTTTTCTACAAACTCTCTGCTTGATAGAGTTTCAAGCTCCGATTTATAAAACCCTTTATCATTTGTGATAACACAATCACAATCAAAGCTTTTCGCACTCAAATATTGTAAAGTATCTTCAAAATCACTATTTTTTATCTCTAAAGCTGTTGAAATCATTTCATTTGATACACCCACTATGCTGAAATTTACATTTATAAGTTGAATAAACTCTTTTATATCTTTTACTTGTTTTTTTGCTACATAATCAATATTCAAAACAGTTATATCTAAAATTACCCCTGAAAAAATATTTTTTTCAACTGCATTGAATAATAAAAGTGCATCACGAAAATGTTCTCTTTTTAAAATCAAATCAAGAAAAATATTAGTATCTATAAATATTTTCATCTAACTATTGCTTTGTATTTTTCATCTTCTACTTTAAAATCATTATCTAAAATTCCTATAAACTTATTGAAAGAACCCTCTTCTAAATCTTCCTTTTTTATAGATTGTTTTAAAAGTTTTTCATACTCTTTATAAGGCATAATCACAGCCTTTTTTTGATGTGCTTTTTTATCTATTATAAAAACAGTTTGAGTCAAAAGTTTTGTAAACTGAGCTTGTGCTTGTGAAATTCCTAATTCTAACATAACAACTTCCTTTTAATAATATATGTACATAGTAGATTATATATATTTATTCGCATAGTATACCTTAAACTAATATATCATAAATATTATATAATTTTTTCTCTTCCACATCCCAGTTATACTTTTCAAGAACAGCTTTTTTTCCATTTTGTCCCATTTGTTCAGATTCTTTTGTCTAAATCATCAACATCTTCATTTTTATCTTGCCACATACAAAACATATCATCTGATTTTACAAACTCTTCATCTTTTATGGAGATTAATTTTGCTTTTGTAGTAGCTATCATTTTTATACTCTAAGGATATACTATATTTTATTAGTGTTTAATAGTTTCTTATATATCTTTATCATCTGCTTCACATTATCATCCCAATTATACAATTTTTTAACTCTTGCTCTTCCGTTATTTCCTATTGTAGCTTGAAGTTCATTATCTAAAATCAGCTTTTCAATAGCATCAGCTGTTTGTTTTGGATTTTTTGGTTCTACTACAAATCCACTTACCCCATCTTCTACAACTTCTGGTAGTCCGCCTACATTTGAAACAACCACAGGTTTGCCACAAGAAGAAGCTTCGATAATAGCAACACCAAAACTTTCACTATTGCTTACACTTACACTTACACTTACACTTAGCATATTATGATATTTTGGTACTTCAATAAAAGGAACCTTTCCTGTAAATATAGTTTTACTATCTATTTGTAGATCTTCTGTTAGTTGCTTTAATTCTTTATCAAAACTGCCACCACCAACTATCAATAATTTTAGTGGTAAATCAACATACTTATCGCTCACTATCTTAAATGCTTTTATAAGATACTCAATACCATACTTTTCTTCTAGTGTTTTAACAGTTCCTATAACTATATCCTCTTTATCAAACAACTCTGCTTTAGTATAGATTGGTTTAAATTGTTCCATATCTATCCCAAAAGGTGTAACTTCTATATCTTTATCTGTATATAGTTTTGTCTCTTTTGCCATAATATGTGAAGTTGATAATATTTTATCTGCTTTTTTTAAATTATATTTCAACATAGCCTTATGTAAAAATGACTTATGTGGAAAACTAAATACATCACTCCCCCAAACTGAAAGTATAAAAGGTTTAAAGCCACTCATTGCCCCAAGAAGTCCATAGCTTGTAGCATAGTGACTATGAATGATATCTGGTTGAAATTCTTTAATTAAACTTTTAATTGTAGGCAATGCTTTTAGATAATTTAATTTAGCAAAACTCCCTTCATCTCTTGTAACTAATTGATTTAATGTTTTAACTTCTATATTTTTTATATTAGTATAGTCATCGACTGTAAAATCTCCCAAACCAAATATTATTATTTGTATATTATTTTGAGCTAATGATTTAGCCCATTTTATTGTGTGTACTGAGTTTGGATCAGATAGTAGTAGTAGTTTCATTTTGTTAAATCCTTTTGAACTTGCAATGCTCTTGCTTTCCATGTGTTTTGTGGAATTATTTTTTCTATATTTTTAATCTTTTCATCTATTTGAGATGGATTATTTTGTATATCAATAATCAACTTGTTTAATTGACTTTCATCATAATCAATCACCCAACCAATATTATTTTCTTTAACAAACTCACCTACAGCAGTACCTTTTACTGCAATAATAGGCTTTTTATATGAAATATATTCAAATAGTTTTACACCCATAGCAAATGACCACAATTCATTTGTTTTTACAAAATAGATTGAAACATCACTTTTTATATAAACTTCACTTAAGGCATCACCATTTTTATGATGTATTTGCATATTTTCCAGATAATTATTATATTTATGATTGTTTATTTCCCATTCCTTCTTTCTTGTGCATAAATTAAAATGTATATTTTCAAAAGAATTAATAACTTTAGAGAATATAGTTAAATCATATAGATCACTAATTCCACCTACATATATAAAACTTAAAGTATTATTCTTTTTACTTATTTTATATGATTCTTTTTCTTCTACTGCAGGTGGTAAAGCTATAATTTCATTTGTAAAATCAAATGGTACATAATCATACATTTGTTTTGATGGTAAATAAAATATATCTACACACTTTTTATACTGCCCTAAATCAAATTTATAAAAATATTTAGCAAGTCTATATTTTAAAAATAGCATATTATTTTTGTATTCATCAAATACCCAATATATGTCCCGATAAAACAATCCAACTTTTATATCATTTTCCCTACAAAATTTAAAAAAATTAAAATCTAAAAATGGAGCTACTGGCAGATGGTGTTTTTCTGTTAAAGCTGTAGGCATTGTAGAGCTTTCACTATATAAAAAATCATATTTCATACCATCTTTTATATTTTGTTTTATTTGTTGTATTTGTTTTTTTCGTTGCTTTACATAACCCATAACAATATCAACATCATAACCAATATCTTTAAATGCTTGTATCATTTTTTGTGGTCGTATCTGACTACCACTATGTAGATTGATATCAATCTGCATTGGTATATGAAATATCATTCTTTTCAAAGTATTTTCCTATAAGTTACACCAGTTACTTAGTTTATTCATATTGTATCCAAAGAGTTATTCTAAAGATAAATACTATTAATTATATGTTCTAATTAATTTAAAACATTCTCATAAATATGTTGATACTCTTTCCACTTTGTTGTATTAAAACTACTATTATGCCAAAGATATACAAAATCTCCATTATATTTTTTTACTTGCGTCATTAAAGATAATATTTTGTCTTGCATAATTCCTGGATTTATATTTGCTTGGTATGTTGCAAAGCTACCCTCCATGACTATAAGTGGCTTTTCTTTCAAGTTCAATTTTTTTCTTGTAAGTATATTAAACACACTATACTCATAACAGATACCACATCTGAAACCTTCTTTATCTGCATAACCGACTGTACTGTCCCAAACCATATTATTATCTTCCCATATTTGCCATGTGGTTGGTATTTCAAACCTTAAGAAATGTTCTCTACCAAAAGTAATATTACATTTTAGATTTTCTTCTAGCTCTAGTTTTTCTCTATAAAATTGTTCATTTTTATTGTATGCATTGTAGGTAGGGTGTATTCCTATATGATGACCTCTCGTCTTTATTTTTCTTATTAACCTTTTTACAAAATCATCATGACTTGCATACATATTATCAAATTGAGTCAATCCTTTTCCCATAAAGAAAAAATATGATTTCGTACTAACACTTTCACTTATATCCATTAGGTAATCAAATGTATCAAATGGATCATTTTGTAAATTTAAATGAGTTTTTATCTTCTTAAATAAATTATTTAATGCCAATATTAAACTTTTTCTTTTTATAATATCACCAACTATCTCTCGTACCCCACTTAAAATATCAGGATACTTTAGTATTTGATCTACATCATGAGTTAAAACCAATTGAAACTCTCTTTTTTTAAAGTCCAAGCTACTATCAAGGTCTAAAAGCATAGTTTTTAACTCTTCTACATACTCATTCACTACAGGTCTATCTAAAAAACCTTGTTTAAAAGCTAAACTCTCAGTTGCTGGAAATCTATCATGAGAGTCTCTATTCTTATTGACATACTCTTCCCATCTAGTGAGCATAAAAAAACAAGCTGCAAATATATCTAATTCTTCTATTCTTTTTGGAATATTTTCAAGTTTTAGGTACTCTAAATCATTTGGATGGTTGTTAAAAAAGGTGTCTTTTATTATTAATTTTTCTCTATTTACTAGTTCAATTTCATAAT
>JAYEHY010000027.1:0-20930 GCA_034659695.1 Campylobacterota bacterium
GATTTGGCAGAGAAGAGAACCGAATCTATGAGGCATTGATTGCGAGAATTACACTTTCCTTTTTTACGTATAATATTGTCAGCTATATCAACAGAATAAGCAACGAACCTAAAACCATTGGAGGATTATTTAAGGATTTGGAGTGTGAACTTCATACCTTAGCAATAGCGATGCAGACATTCATTGCTATACTTGATGAAATAGCTAAAATTAAGATATTGTAAATAGAAATGAGGATTTAGTGAATATTGTCGCTGTACTTCAGAATGTCACTCAAAAGATGCTTGGGTTTAGGTGCGAAAGTTAAGTAATTAAAAAATAAGATCTAAGTATCTTTTCTTTTTTTCTAAACTAATGGTATAATATTTTATTAAAATAAAGGTTTTTCTTTGAGTTCAATTTATGAATTATTACAATTTACTAATGTCAAAGATGTGTCAAAACAAGAGAAATCTTTAGGTGTAGACAAAACTCATTATTCTGGAGATTTCCCAACAGTTTTTTTTAAAGAAGTTGAGGATTTTAATCAAGAGACATTAAAAGAAATTGCTCAAATACATCATAACCTTTGGAATTATAAAAAGGTTCTATTCCTCTATGTAACTACTAAAGCAGAGATAAGAATATATAATTGTTCAAGTAGCCCATTTGATTATAAAAAAGAAAAAACTGATATTAAAAATGAGTTAGAAAAATTAGAATTAGCTCGTAGTGATATTTCAGATAGAGATACTTTAGATACATTGTTTGAAATTTTTTCTGCTTCAGCCATAGATAGTGGGTCTATTTGGACTAGAAGAAACAATTTTTCCGAAAAAATAAAATTAAACAAAAGAGTAGATAGTTTTTTAATTGAAAGTTTGGTCAAAACTGCAAAACGCTTAGAGGTAGAGGGTCTTGATTTAGAGATAGTTCATTCTTTGATTATGCGTTCACTTTTTATTATGTATTTGGAAGATAAAGGAGCAACTCCTGAATCTTTTTATGATAACGAAAAACAAAATGCACACTCTTATTTCGATTTACTTGATGATAAAGATGCTACTTATAGTTTTTTTGAAAAAATAAAAGATAATTTCAATGGTAATGTATTTCCTGTAACAAAAAACGAAGAGGAGCAGGTACAAGTAGCTCATTTATTATTAATTAAAAAATGTTTTACTAATGGAGATATATATAGTGAAACTCTTTTTACAAATTGGCGTATTTTTAAATTTGATATTATTCAAATAGAACTGCTTAGTGAAATATATGAAAAGTTTTTGACTAAAATGAAAAAAGAGGAAACAAAGAGTTACTATACTCCTCCTGCTTTGGTTGAGTTAATCTTTAATGAAGTGTTGCCTGTCAAGAACAATCAAAAAGAGTATCAATTAAAGATTTTAGACCCCACCTGTGGTTCAGGTATTTTTTTAGTGGAAGCTTACAAGAGAATAGTGCAAAGGTGGCAAAATGCACATCCAAATGAAGAAAAAGATTTTAAAACACTAAAAACTTTAATGACCAATAGTATTTATGGTGTAGAGTTAGAGAAAAAATCTATAACAGTTGCTTCATTTAGCCTTTATCTTGCATTACTTGACTTTTTAAACCCTAAAAATTTATGGTATTTAGATGGTGAAAAATTTCCTTATCTGATTAATGATAAAGATGATGAGAACATTGAAGTTCAAGGAAATAATTTATTTAGAACAAATACTATAGAGGATAATTCGGAGTTTGAAAAGGGTTATGATTTAATTGTGGGTAACCCTCCGTATGGTAAAACTAAAGTGCCAGATTATATTAAAGATTATTGTAAAAAATATAACTTTTCACAAGAGTTTGTTATACCATTTATTCATAAATCAACACTTTTGGCACCAAAAGGAAAAATAGCACTATTGGCAACAACTAAACTTTTAACAAATACATTAGGAACATCTCAAAATTTTAGAAAATGGCTTTTTAATGATAATTATGTGGAAAAAGTATATAACTTATCTATTTTAAGAAAAGCTCCAAAAAGTTTTGGAGGAGGACTTTTCTCTTCAGCTGTTGTACCTGCTAGTATTTTCTTTTTTCAAAAAGAAGCTCCTAAAAAAATTTCTAAAACTATAGAGTATTGGGCTCCTAAAACATATATCAAAAATCATATTGCAGAAGGTGTTTTGATTGACTCTTCAGATATTAAGTATTTACCACGAGATGAATGTCAAAGGTCTGATAGTAAAATTTGGAAAATTGCTCAATGGGGTACATTGAATGATTTTATGTTGATAAATGATTTGAATAATAGAAAGAGTCTCAAATCATTTTTTCAAAAAAATAACTTTTCAACAGGTGTTGGATTTGAATTGAGTAACCCTTGTGATAAAGATGATACTGAAATTAAAAATATACCACATCTTGGAGTTTTGGATGTAAGTCTATATGTCACGAATCGAAATCAATCTAAAAGTATAGATAATATAAAATTTAGAAGAATAGGCAGTAAAGAAGGATATAAAGCACCTCATATATTAATAAAAGAGGGGATTAAAAAAGATATTTTTAATGATAAAGAAGATTATAGGATTATTTCTTCTTATGTAGATTATGATTGTTCCTATTATAAGGGAGTAATTGGAATACATTTTACAGATAAAAAAGTATTACAAGCACTAAGCACTTATTTCAACTCTTTCTTTGTAAAGTATTTTATGTTTTTAAGTAGTTCTTCATGGGGATTGGAAAGAGATACTATAAAGTCTAATGAACTTTTTCTTCTTCCTTCTTTTCTAGATAATAGAGAAGTAATAAATAAATTATCTATATATTATACTAAGATTGAAAAAATTATTAATGATAATTATCCGTCAAAGATGAATATATTAAATATTGAAAAGAATATTAATAGAGAAATTCTTAAAGTATTGAATATATCAGAAGAGGGTAGATATATTATTAATGATATGATTGAATATACTATAGATTTATTTTATAAAGGTCATAAATCTATAGCTGTTAAACCATTAGATACAATAAGTCCTGAAACAATTCTATATGCCAAAAAGCTTTGTGAAGAGTTAAATGAAACATTAAATGGTAGTGATATGAAATTAGTGTCAAAAGTTTATAGTACATCGTATTATAATCCATTGTCCTTAATTAGATTTCAGTTTGTAGATAAAGATGAAAAGATAGAAGATGTAGAACTTTTGTCTGCTGATAGTGAGTTTAATGAGTCTTTGTCTAAATTAAATGAGTTTACATTGAATGAATATTCAAAAAGTATTTATGTTCAAAAAAACATTATCTATTATGATGATGATAAAATATATATGATAAAGCCAAATCAAAAGAGGTTTTGGACACAATCACAAGCAATTGAAGATGCTCAGAAAATTACTTTAGAGATAATGAGTATGCCTGATGAGTAATGGCAAAGTCAGTAAAAAGATACAGCAAGTATTTCCCACAATAGAGCAAGTCTCTTTTCAAGTTTTGATTGAAGCATATAAAGGTATTACTAATTGCAATCAATATGATTTAGACTGGGAAGAAGAGCAATTTAATCAAGAGCTTGTAGTTTTTATGAGAAAATCAAGATTAAGAACAAAGTATAAACTTACCATTGGTGTGGAGAGAAAACTTTTTAATGAAGAACAATCTCCTATTGATACTAATAACCCTAAAAAACTACCAAGAATTGATATTAATATTGTAAGTTGGAGTTTTCAAAAAGATATAGAATTAGAGTATTTTTTTGAAGCTAAAAATTTATCTGAAAAAAATTGGTATAAAAAATCAGGAGCTAAAGTTGATGCTCCATCTTATCAACGACGATACATTCAAACAGGTATAGAAAATTTTAGAACAGGTAGATACTATAATGGTTCACTTGTTGGTTATATTCTAGAGGGTGAAATAGAACCTATTCTTAATAAGCTCAATAGTAGATTAGTCAAAGATACAAATAGTTTAAAAATAATAGATAAAATTAATTTCATAAAAGATTTCTCACATTGTTATGAATCTAGACATATTACATTTTCTTCTAATGAAATAAATATAAAGCATATATTTTTTAAATTTTAAGGAAACTTCATGAAATATTTAATGGCAATAGACGCAGGGACAGGTTCTGTGCGTGCAGTTATTTTTGATACACTTGGCAAACAAGTAGCAGTAGCTCAAATTTAGCAAATTTAAGGCATAGGGGTCAGGTGAACGTAATCGTAAATAACTTCTGCTATACTTTAATTATGAGGAATAACATATGCCTAGAAAACCCCGTATGGAACTAGCAGGAAAGTACCATATTATCAATAGAGATGTATCACAGATGCACATCTTTAAAGAGCCTTGTGATTATGAATACTTTGAATAAAAGGTGTCAGGTTATAATGATAACTCACTCCCTATTCCTCTTGATCACCCCAAACACGGCAGGTTGTGATAATCCTAAGACTTTATCATATGCTGCGTATACTCTTCTCTCCTAACAGTATCATAATCTTGATATGATTATGGGTAGTTTATATTATAATAGCATTAGCATCACCCGATTCCTAAATCTCTTGAACTCCAAAAGTTTGCTCGTTTATATAATGATAAGTAGAATTAACACTTCTGCAATATAATAAATGTTTTATCAGGCTCTTCCATCTCATAGAGGTTTACTTCATCACACTCTATAAGTTTTAACCCACTTACTGCCATAATTTCCTCTAATGTATGATGATACTGCTTAATCTGAGTTTGAGACTTTTTAAAGCTTCTCTTCTCTTTTTCAAAAAGTGTAAACTCTGAAATATATTCACCCTTCTCAAAGTCACTATCTACTGTTAAAAATCGCTCATTATCATCAACAATATAAGAGCCAACAGCAACATTTTCAAAACCATAAAGGGTATTGATGTCACATAAAAAGTATCCCCTATCATTGAGGTGTTCACTTATACAGAGTAAAAAACGCTCTAGTGCCTCTTTATCTAAATAATTCAGCATATCAAAAACTGCAGTGATTACATCATATTTACCTTCTAGTTTACACAGGTCAATACATTGTGCAGGAAGATGAAGTTTTAATGTTTTAGAAACCATTAAAGGGCTTAAATCTATACCTAAAACTTCTTCTATAGCCAAAGCTTTCTGCATCTGATATAAAAAATCTCCAGAGCCACACCCTACGTCAAGTAGAGAATGGAAATCCAAGCTATTTAAAAAAAGAAAATAGTGGGCATAAAGACGAGGAGAAACCTCTTTAACACCCAGTAAATCTTCTACTTTAGCATAAAGATCAAGAGAGTTTTGGACTTGTTTATCCACGTTTTTCTACAACTACTCTAATTTTTTCGTATAACGATAATATTTCAGATTTTTTAGCATAAAAACTATTTTTATTGGCTATTAAATGTGCTGATGAATCCATAATATCTTCTGCTACCTTAAGTCCATTTTCTCTCATTGTTGCACCTGTTTCAACGATATCTACAATAGCATCTGCAAGTCCAACTAAAGGTGCGAGTTCAATAGAACCATAAAGTTTAACCACTTCAACACCTACTGCTTTTTTAGCAAAGTAGTCTTTTGTAATATTAACCATCTTAGTTGCTACTTTAATATTAGGACGTGACCAGTCTAATTCATCTTCATTTTTGATACCTATAGAGACTTTACATTTACCAAGTTGCATGTCAAGTAGTTGTATAATATCTAACTCTTTTTCTGTAATAACATCAAGCCCTACTACACCAATGTCTGCTGCACCATGCTCTACGTAAGTAGGTACATCTTGGTTACGTACATTTAAAAAGCGAAATTCTCCCATATCTAAAATGAGTTCTCTACCTTCAAACTTAAATTCCCCACCAAAAATCTCTGCAAATATCTCTAGTGTCTGCTCTGCTATTCTTCCCTTTGGAAGTGCTATAGTTAACATTATTTATCATCCTTTAGTGCATTACGCATCCCATTAAAAACTAACATATCATCATATTTTGACTCTTTAAAAAAAGAGGATAGAAATTCTCCATCACCGCCAGTAAAATAGAGTGTATGCATTTTTTGATGTTTCTCTATGAGTGCTTTTATAGACGCGATTATACCATAGCTTATCCCATCTTTAGTTGTACGTGGGAGTTGCTTTAAAGATATTTCTTTATTCAATGGAACATCAAGCACAGATGAGATATTTTTATAACTCTCTAACTGTGTTTTTAATCCTGCCAATATATAGCCTCCCTGGTAAATACCATCGGTTACTACATCTACAGTTATTGCTGTACCCGCATCTATAAAAACACCATTTTTATGACTTAAACAGAGTGCTTTTCTGTCTATTCCCATGGTAGAATATTCACCCTCCAAGGAAATTGCATTAGAGATATTTTTCCATGTCGTAATATTTTGTATTTTATCTTCTAAATGATGCTTTACACTAATATAATAAAGTGTTTTATCTTGGTATTTTTCAATAGCCTCTTCATATAGCAGATGCTCCACACTTTTACCATTGTAAATATGAAAATGTGTATTGCCTATATCTCCTAAAAGAATACTATGCTTCACCCCAAGGGCACTTGTCATTTCATTCGGGCGCATGCCACACTCTCCAACCACTCTCTTCTAGCATTTTTTTAGCATGAGAACATAGTGGTGCTTTTATACGTATGTATTTTTTAGTTATCCTAGTATCAATATATTTTTCTAATTTCTCATGTAAAAGCATAAGTTCAACAGTCTCTTTACGCAACACCCTACTCTTTTTCTCAACATCCATTACCAAGGCATAATAGCCTTTTAAATTTACACCCAAATAGAGAGATACTCTCTTTCTTGAACCTAACTCTCTAGGCATAATCTCTTTAAACGATTTAAAAATAATACTTCTGTTTTGTAAATATTCTACAATTTCTTTCATCACTACTCTTTAATTTTAATAAAGTTATTTTCTAAACTTTTGAAGAATTTTTGAAAAATTTTTGAAAAATCTAAAGTCATATTACACTTTATCTATTATAACATAAGTTCATTTTTAATTTATCTATTTTGCATTATGACAATGGATGATAACTATTCATTGTTTGTGCTAGGTTTTCTCTTTGTATGTGTGTATATATTTGTGTAGTTTCTAAAGAACTGTGACCTAGTAACTCTTGAACAACTCTTAAATCTGCACCACCGATAATAAGTGAAGAAGCAAAAGAGTGCCTTAGTACGTGAGGGGAAACTCCCAAATACTTTTTCACTATTTTATATGCAGAGATGCGACTTAAGCATTCACCACGATAGTTAAGCCAAAGATTTGATGACTGTATATTTTCCTCTTTAATGTATGCTTTGAGTGCTGCTTGGGCTAATGGTGCTAATGGTACCATTCTCTCTTTTTCACCTTTTGCAAAACGTATCTTTACCCAACCCTCTATAATATCTGTTCTCTCAACACTCAATGCTTCTGAAATACGACAGCCACTTGCATATAAAAAAAGTATCAATGCATAGTCACGTAAACCTAAAGCTGAGCTTCTATCTATATTTTTTATCGCTTGCAGTATCTCTTCATTATTGACATATTTTGGTAAATTCTTTGGTATTTTTGCCATAGGGATTTTAATTTTAGTATAGTGAAAATTTTGAATATGACAAAAGTTAAAAAAGGTATTGATAGCTGAGAGTTTTCTATTGAGTGTTCGTTTATTTTCAAAGGTAGCTAAAAACTTTAATACATCTACTGTATCTAGTTTTGTGAGTGTTTTATTTGTGAATGTTTCTAACTGTGTTAAGTCTGAAAGGTAAGAAGAGATAGTCTGAGTATCAAGTGCCTTGGTGACACTTAAATACTCTTCAAAAGCTACGAGTAAATCACTCATAGCCTAGTTCTGAAAGTTCTATAACATTACCATCTTTGTAAAGCTTACCAGCTACAATAAATGCTGGACTATTGACTTCACCAAAATCATAAATCTTGTTTTTTCTTAAATCTGAAGACAAGACAATAAGTGAACCTTTTTGATCTAAAGCAAATACTTTAGCACCAATAGCTGTTGCTGTAGCATAGTGTGCATATTGGAATCTCTTTTTACTTATTTCATTAAGATTTGCATCAAGTTTTATGATATCTCCCTCTTTAGTAAAGAGATAAACTTTTCCTTTTGAAGTAATTACTTCTGAAATATTCGCACGATATTCATATTGACCATTTTCACCTAAAGTAATAAGTCTTCTTGGTGTAGCTGCTATCATTGTGTTACCCATACGAGATAGATATACAACATTGTTGAAAACCTTTTCACTACTTAAATAGATTACTTTTGCATTTTCAGTATCACCTGCTGAGTCTAAAATTATAAGCTTACCATCAAGCATTGGCATGACTGCCAAACTGTCTATAAACATTGGACTTGCTGCTCTTGTATCTATAGCAAATGTTCTTTCTGAGCGGTTCTCTATAATTTTCTTATTCTGTTTAATTTTATAAATACCAAACGTATTATTATTTAAAATATATGCAATCATACCTCTATGTATTGTAGCAGATACAATAGGTATATGAAGAGAGACAGAACGTAATGTCTCGCCTGTTTTTTTATTGATAATTTTCAATACACCTTCAATATTACCAGCTAAAACATAACTAGAATTTTCATTTAAATATCTATATCCTTCTCCTAAAGTAACGCTACTTACACCTTTTTTAGAGATATATTTACTGTTACTAAGTGTTGCACCATTTCTACTAATATTTACAATATTCCCACTGTATGTAGATGATGTATTTGTAGGAGTATATGTCTCTTCTGGTTCAAAATACTGTTTACTACTACATCCAGAAAAAACTAATCCAAGAGTAGCAAGTGAGATGAGTAATAATTTTTTCATTATTTTGCCTTTATCGTAGAGTGCTTAAGTAGTGACGACAACATAGAAAGAGATGTACCCTCTTCTATTAAATCAAGTTTTTCTTTTGCACTTTTTGTATCTCCTGCTTTTATTGCAAGGTATGCTGATTGAAACAGGGCCATCTCTTTATAAAGTTTAGAATCACTGCTTCTGTTTTCTAGTACAGCTGTAATATATTTGCTGGAGTCTGCTATCACTTCGTTTTTACTATTAGCTAATGTAGCCAAGGCTTTACTGTCTTGTTTTTTCACTGCCTGTGCATAAGAAAAAAGCTCAAATAGTTCTGGATTCTTCTCTTTTAGTACCGTTAATGCTTCTTTATTATCGGCATTTTCTTGTAGTGTTAAGAATGCTTTATTTGCCTCTTCAAGTTTTGCTTTATTCATTGCATCCATTGCAGTCTTTCCAATAAAGAAAAGTATAATAGCTACAGCAGAAGCCCAAATAAGTAACTTATATTTTTTATAAATCTCTTCTATCTTAAAAGCACTCTCTAGTATCTTCTCATCACCACTCAACTCTTTTTTTACGTAATTTACATCATCTTTAATGCTCACTTACTTCTCCTAAAACAAATTTAATTGACTATATTATACCTTTTGGAGTTAAAACTTAGCTACAACTCCACCACAGTAATACCTAAGTTACCAGGCATTCTATAAAATTTTCCTATTTTTGGGTGTGATTTTAAATACTCACCTACAAGTTTTGAAAGTACTCCTCCCCCTGTTCCATGAATAATCTGCACTTCATGCAGTCCATTTACCAAAGCATCTGATAGAAATTTATCTACTGTGTCTATCGCTTCATCTGCATACATACCAAGAAGTTTAACCGAAACCGATGCCCCTGATTTTTCTATATGTACTTTAGCCTCTTTTGGTTTTACTTTCACTTTTATCTGTGGTGTGTCACCTCTTCTTTTTAGTTGAGATAGAGGTACTCTCATCTTCATTCCATCTACTATAATTGTTGCATCTTTGCCACGTAAAGAGAGTAATTCACCTTTATGTGAACGATATTTGACTTTGTCTCCCTCTTTAAGCGGTGCTTCCTGTGCTAGCTTTACCTCTTTTTTATGTAACTCTTTACGCTGATGTGCTACATTAAGTAGTCGTCTTCCCTCTGTTGACTCTTTTGCTTTCAAGGCTTCTCTTGCTTTTTTTGTCGCTGCGTTGTAGCGGTTCTCAAGTGTAGCTATGGCTTTTCTATGACTCTCTTGAAGTTTAAACTCTTCATCTTCAAGTTTTATCTTTAAACGCTCTACAGACTTCAACTCTTCATCTATTTTTTCTATTTTTAAACGCATTTCACGTTCAAGTGTTGTAGACTTTTCTATGAGTTCATTCAAGTTATCTTTATCTTCACCATAAACCACTTTTGCTTTTTGAACAATCCCAATAGGAACCCCATATCGTTGTGCTGTCTCAAATGCATAACTCTTTCCTATACTTCCTTGTAAAAAAGTATAGGTAGGCAAACGACGCTCTTCATCATACAGTGCAGCAATCAGTTCTACCTCATCATCACTAGCCATCAATGAAGCCAAACGTTTATGGTGCGTGGTAACGATAAATGTAATACCTTTTTTACGCAACTCATCTAACATTACACGAAACAACGATGCAGCTTCATCAGAATCTGTTCCAAGTTCTATCTCATCTACCCCTACAATAGCATTCTCTTTAGAAAAAAGTTTAGCAAACTCTTGCATACGCCCTGCAAAAGTTGAAATATCATTTTTAACTGACTGTGGGTCATCTATGACTGCTTCAATACTCTTGTAGTGTCCTACTTCTGTCTTAGAGGCATCACATTTAAACGGTAACAGGTACTTTGACATATACACAGCACTTAGCATAGATTTAAGTAACATCGTTTTACCCCCAGCATTTACCCCTGTTACAAGCATTATCTGTTTATCCATATCCATTGTAATAGGTACAGGATTTTCTATAGCTGGATGAGCAAAGTCTTGTAGCTTAATACGTTTTGTTTTGCTGGGTAATATAAACTCATACTCTTTAGACCTTGCAAAACTTACACGTGCCTGGTAGTGGTCAAATCTATCATACTCTTTGTTGATAAAAACCAAAAAACGTTCCCATTTAAAGAAAACTGCTGAAATATTTTTACAATATCTGTAAATAAGCTCTTCTTTGTTGCTAAGTAAAACCGCCTCTTTCTCTTTAAGATGAGAGATACTCTGAGGAATGATATAGAAAAACCCACCTGGACTTCGTGCCATGACAGTAGCTTTAATGGCATTGTTAAATCCACCACGAACTAAAAGCGTCTCTTCTCCACCATTAAAGTGTACCTGAGTATCTACCAAGTAATCTCTCAGCTTACTAGAGTGAGCCAGTTTATATAAGGTCTCTTTTATCTCTATTTTATTTTGCTTAATAGCACGTTCAAGTTTAAAAAGTTCAGGATCACGTTCAGCATTAATGTTCCCCTCCTGCGTAAAATACCCCATAACTTCTATCATCTCATCTGGTATTTCAATACCTTGTATCCAGGAGAGTAATGGTTCTGTAAAACCTACGGTATTTAATGTATTAAAATACGAGAACATGACTACAAAAGCATAAATTTCATCTAACGTCAATACCGCCTGTTTTTTAATACGAGCTAATTCTCTGTCTAAGTTAGGTACCTCTTTTGGTGTAGGAAACTGCACTTTTGAAAGAGAAGTGATGTAACGGTAATGCTGATTAATATCTCCTATCATTACTACAGACTTCTCTCTAGCTAAGAACTGTTTGAACTGATGAATATACCCATCAAGATCTAATTTTTGAATAATAGATTTTTCATTTATTTGTTGTGTTAACACCTGCGATTTCCTCTAATGATAATTATTGAAAGTATACTATAAATAGTTAGGATATAAAATACTAACCATACTAAATAACAGATACCCTCTATAGCAAAATTGAATTTTTATATTTAATTAAAATTTTAATGATAAAATATAATATATTATTTTAGGAGTAACTTATGAAATTATTGATTTTAAGTTTTTTACTATTTTTTACAAATATTTATGCAAATAACCATGCTCCACTAATAGATGAAAATCTAACCATCTTAGAGATAGATAAACTATTAGCCAAGGATGCAGACGCAGAAGATAATTTTGGTAAATGTGTTGCTATTAGTGGTGAGCTAGCTATAGTAGGTGCATATGGAGATGATGACAATGGCAGTCGCAGTGGTTCAGCCTATATTTTCACTAAAGATGCCAATGGAAGTTGGATACAAACTAGCAAACTTATAGCCAGTGATGCAGATGCAGATGATTTTTTTGGTTCTAGTGTTGCTATTAGTGGTGAGACTGCTATTGTAGGTGCATATCAAGATGATGATAATGGTAGCAAAAGTGGTTCTGCTTATATTTTTACAAAAGATGTTAATGGAAGTTGGATGCAGACTAGTAAACTTATAGCCAGTGATGCAGATGCAGAGGACTATTTTGGTTACAGTGTCTCAATTAGTGGAGATATTGCCATTATAGGAGCTTATGGAAATGATGATGGTATTATTACTAATACTGGTTCAGCTTACATTTTTACAAAAGATAGCAATGGAAGTTGGATGCAGACTAGTAAACTTACAGCCAGCCAACCTGCTAGAGATGATGAATTTGGAAACAGTGTTGCGATTAGTGGTGAATTAGCCATTGTAGGTGCATATGGAGATGATGACAATGGCAGTAACAGTGGTTCAGCTTATATTTTTCTAAGAGATGATAGTGGGGATGATTGGTCTCAAACCGATAAACTCACAGCAAGTGATGCAGATACAGAGGATTCTTTTGGTTCTAGTGTTGCTATTAGTGGTGAGACTATAATCATCGGTGCTATTAGAAATGATGACAATGGTAGTAATAGTGGTTCTGCTTATATCTTTACAAGAGATACTAATGAAAGTTGGAAGCAAACTAGTAAGCTCATAGCAAGTGACGCAAATACATCTGATTATTTTGGCTATAGTGTTGCTATTAGTGGAAATCATATAGTAGTAAGTACATATGGAAACGATGACAATGGTAGTGCTAGTGGTGCAGCCTATATTTTCTCAAGAAATAGTAATGACAAATGGATAGAGGCAAGTAAATTCATAGCTAGTGATGCAGATGCAGAAGATTATTTTGGCTATAGTGTTGCTATTAGTGGTGAGGCTGTAATCATCGGTGCTGTTGGAAATGATGATAATGGTAGCTTTACTGGTTCTGCCTATACATATCTTATAAGACAAGAGGTAGAGGTATATGAAAACACTACCTATGTAAAAACATTAAATATAAGTGATGAAGATAATGATACGATTAGTTATGCTTTAAGTGGAGATGATGCTTCACTCTTTACAATAGATACTAATGCAACATTAGACTTTAATTCCGCTCCTGATTATGCTAATCCAAATGATTATAATACAGATAATCTGTATGAAGTAAAAGTAACAGCAACGGATGAGCATAATGGTTCAAGTAGCATTATATTACATATTAAAATATTAGATGTACTTGAAGATGAAGATAATGATACCATGGAAGATGATTGGGAAATTTTACATTTTGGAAACTTAGAGCAAAACAGTACCACAGATAAAGATGTAGATGCACTTTTAGATAAAGATGAGTATCAACACCAGACAGATCCAAATGATTCAGATAGCGATGATGATAACTTAAGTGATTCAGAGGAAGTATACATCACCCATACAGATCCAAATGATTCTGATTCAGATGATGATGGTGTTAATGACTATTATAGCGATTTAGATGATGATAATTTGAGTAATGGAGAGGAAATCAATACATATAATACCAATCCAAATAATTCAGATAGCGATGATGATAATTTAAGTGACTATGTAGAAGTTACCTTAACACAAACAGATCCAAATGATTCAGATAGCGATGATGATAATTTAACTGATTATCAGGAAACAACTTATGATACGGATCCAAATGATTCAGATACAGATCATGATCTCTTAAATGATGGAGAGGAAATCAATACATATCAAACTAATCCACTGAATAGTGATTCAGATAGCGATGGCTTAAGTGATAGTTGGGAGGTAGCACTAGGTACAGATCCAAATGACTCAGATTCAGATGATGACAATTTAACTGATGGAGAGGAATACAATAATCAAACTCATCCACTTAATCCAGATTCAGATGCTGATAATTTAAATGATGGGGATGAAGTGAATGTACATCAAACCGATCCACTTGATCCAGATTCAGATAATGATGGTTTAAGTGATGGGGATGAAGTTCATATACACGGAACAAATCCAAAAAACTATGATACTGATGGTGATGGTTTGAGTGATGGGGATGAAGTGAATACAAATAAAACTGATCCACTTGATTCAGATACAGATGATGATGGTTTGAGTGATGGGGATGAAGTTCATAAACACGGAACAGATCCAAAAAACTATGATACTGATGGTGATGGTTTAAGTGATGGGGATGAGATAAACTTAACCAATACTGATCCAACAATGGTAGATACAGACGGTGATGGAATAGATGATAATAATGAAGATACAGATGGCGATGGAGTAAGTGATATAGATGAACTGAACAATGGAACAAATCCAAATATTTCAGATAATCATATACCACTTATTGATGAAGACTTAACGACTTTAGAGATAGGTAAACTTTTAACAGAAGATGCAGAAGCGTATGATAATTTTGGTGAAAGCGTAGCTATCAGTGGTGATATAGCAATTATAGGAGCTTATGGAAATGATGATAATGGTAGTCTTAGTGGTTCTGCCTATATCTTTATAAAAGATGCTAATGGAAGTTGGAAACAAAGCAGTAAACTCATAGCCAGTGATGGAGCTAATAATGATTATTTTGGTAGGAGTGTTGCTATCAGTGGAGATATTGCCATTATAGGAGCTTATGGAGATAATGATGATAGAGGTTCAGCCTATATTTTTACTGCTGATGCCAATGGAAGTTGGAAACAAAGCAGTAAACTCACAGCTAGTGATGCTGACACGTCTGATTGGTTTGGAAGTAGTGTTGCCATCAGTGAAGAAACAGTAATCATAGGTGCCTATGGAAATGATGATGGTAGTCATAGTACAGGTTCAGCATATATTTTTACAAAAGATAGTAATGGAAGCTGGATTGAGACAAGTAAACTTCTAGCAAGTGATGCTTTTCAATATGATGAATTTGGTAACAGTGTTTCTATTAATGGAAATATAGCTATCGTAGGAGCATATGGTAATGATGATAATGGTAGTGAAAGTGGTTCTGCTTATATTTTTACTAAAAATGCTCATGGAGATTGGGTTGAGACCAATAAACTTATAGCTAATGATGCTAATAGTAGTGAATATTTTGGAATTAGTGTTGCAATAAATGGAACCGATGTAGTTATAGGTGCATATGGAGATAATCATAGTGGTACTGAAAGTGGTTCAGCATACATCTTTACACGTGACAGTAATGGAAGTTGGATACAAACAAGTAAACTCATAGCTAATGATACAGATGCATACGATTGGTTTGGTAGTAGTGTTGGTATTAGTAACAACCGTGTAATTGTAGGAGCTTATAGAGATGATGATAATGGTAGCCGTAGTGGTTCAGCCTATATCTTTACAAAAGTGAGTAATGGTGACTGGATACAGAGATCTAAACTTACAGCCAGTGATGCTACAATTTATGATTACTTTGGTAGGAGTGTTGCCATTAGTGAAGGTCGCACAATTGTAGGTGCGTATGGAAATGATGATAATGGCAGTGCCAGTGGTTCTGCCTATATATATCTTACAAAACAAAAGATAGAGATAAATGAAAATTCTAACTATGTAAAGACATTAAATATAAGTGATGAAGATAATGATACGATTAACTATGCTTTAAGTATAGAAGATGCTTCGTTCTTTGAAGTAGATGCAAATGGAACATTATATTTTATTGAATCTCGAGATTATGCTTATCCAAATGATTTCAATACAGATAATATCTATGAAGTAAAAGTAACAGCAATAGATGAGCATAATGGTTCAAGTAGCATTATATTACATATTAAAATATTAGATGTACTTGAAGATGAAGATAATGATACCATGGAAGATGATTGGGAAATTTTACATTTTGGAAACTTAGAGCAAAACAGTACCACAGATAAAGATGGAGATGTACTTTTAGATAAAGATGAATACCAACAAAAAACAGACCCTAATAATCCAGATAGTGATGGAGATGGATTAAGTGATGGTGAGGAGGTGCATACTCATCATACAAATCCTAATAGTACAGATAGTGACGGAGATGGATTAAGTGATTATTATGAGTTGCATACTAGCCAAACAAACCCAAATAATGTAGATACAGATAATGATGGCTTAAATGATGAAGAGGAGGTCAATACCTACCAAACAAATCCTAATAGTACAGATAGTGATGGAGATGGGTTACTTGATAAGGAAGAGGTAACTACTACCAATACAGACCCAAATAACGCAGATAGTGATGGAGATGGATTAAGTGATGGTGAAGAAGTCAATACTCATAATACAGATCCTAATCATATTGATTCTGATTCTGATGGATTAAGTGATGGTGATGAAGTCAATCATTATGGCACTGACCCAACTAAAGAAGATACGGATGGTGATGGTATAAATGATGGTGATGAAGTTAACAACAATACAGATCCACTAGTTAAAGAAGTTTATATCACACCTGTAATTTCCTACTTGCTAGGTTAGAAATTATTGAATTATATTTATAAAATAAAAAGGATAAAAATGACAAAAATAATAAACATAGGTTTAACATTATTAATGAGTAGCAGTATATTATTGGCAAGTGATATGAGGCTATATGATATAAAAAGTGGAAAGATTACCTATAAAATTACAGGTTCATCAAATATGATGGGGATGAAATCAACAACTACAGGTAAAAAAAATGTGCTATTTGATAACTTTGGAAGTTTAAATCTTACCGAAGAGAGTAGTAAGGTAAAACAGTCAATGATGGGAGAACTAACCACAACTAAGACGCATACTATGGTATATATGAAAAATAGTATGATTTACCATGTAAATTTTGATGAGAAAAAAATCATGCGTATGGACAATTTTGCTGCAACAATGGAAGCACTCATGGATAGTGGACAAAATATGAAACAGCGTGGTGAAGAGATGATGATCAAAATGGGTGGTAAAAAGACAGGTACAGATAAAGTACTGGGATACACTTGTGATATATGGGAGCTAATGGGAACAAAACAGTGTATTTATAAAGGTATTCCTCTTAGAGTAGAAAGCAATATGATGGGTATTTTAAATACAGAGATTGCAACCAATGCAACATTTGATATTGTACTTTCAAAAAATGACTTTAAACTTCCTGATTTCCCTATTTATGATATGCAGGGAAATAAATTAGATAAAAGTAATCTTGATAATATGGATAAGCAGTCTGAAGCAGATGCTCAAAAAGGGGCAGAAGATATAGCAGCACTTGGAGCATCTATCTCTACTGCTATGCAAAATGCTGGGGTAAAAAAGGGTGAAACACCAACCCAGGAACAAGAGGGACAAATAGAAGAAGCAATGATGAAAGCTATGTGGCCACGCATGAAAAAACAATTTTTAGAAGAAGAAAAAATGTATCTTGCTGCAAAATCATGTTTTGATAGTGCAAATACAGTAAAAGAAGCCAACAACTGTAGTCATGAAATGGATGCAATTAATGGCATAAGTAGTGATCCTGAAGATGATTTTAAACAATGGAATGAACAAACTAAAAAAGAGACTCTAGAGTTTATTAATCAAGGGTTACAAAATGTTTCATGCATAAAAAAAGCTCAAAATATGCAAGCTATGAAACAGTGTATGCCAAAAGAATAAGAACCACAATTTGACTGTTTAACTATTCTATAGTTTCACAGTCATAACTGACCTTATGCTAACTTAAAATTTGAAAAAGTAATGGATTTAATTTATTATACCTATATATAAGTCAGGCGATATTTGCATTAAATATGGATATAGGAAACTTCTAAAAGTATAAATAATTTAAATATTTTCATTTTATAAAAATATTAGACTAAAGAAGATACATCAAATATAGGTTTTACTCCATAAACAACATACAAACCCGTATATCATCGTAACTTACCTCTGCATCTAATGCTTCAAATATGGGTTTGAGTCGTAGCATACCATCATCTGAAAAATTCTCTTTTAAGTTCTTTGTTTTTAGCTTTAAAACTACATCTGCTACACGGTTAAAAAGTTCTTCTTTAGGTTTATATTTATCTAAGTTTATCTCTCTGTCTTCCTCTTTAAGGAGTATTAAATGAGCTACTATAGTACTTTTCGCTAAACCTCTGTTAACCGCTAACTTTATGAGTGTATCTGACTTCTCAATGAGCTTTTTAGTCTTCATATATGTAGGAGTTACATAAGCAGAGTGAGAGGGTTTACCTGCTTTGATGTTAACCATCTCCTCCTCTACCTCTTTTTTGTCTACAAGTCCACCAAGATTTGATATGTGTCTTTTAAAACCATCTTCCAACGCTTCACTACTTAATGCCTCTATGGCGTTTATAGATTTTTGTGAAGCCATTTTAATACGTTCATCTATATGTAGTGTGAGAGGATCTACACGCAGAGCCATATTGTTTAAGCCCATAAGTCTTAACCCCTCTATGCTTTTTATGCGTGAAAGTGCCACATACCCTTGTCCAGTCTCAAAAGTCTTTGACAGGTCTATCTCAGCAGCATCTAGTGTCATACCTTGTGACTTATGTATAGTAATAGCCCATGCTAAACGCAAAGGTACTTGTGAAACTGTTGCAATTACCTTTCCACTATCGTTTTCAAGTGACCACTCCTCTAAGTCTAGTTTTATCTTTCTTCCATCAGTTGTTTTTACTATGGGCATTTTGTCTATGGGTGAGAAGCTCTGCACAGTTCCCGTTGTACCATTGACATAGCCCTCTTCAAGATTGTTTTTTATAAAAATAACCACAGCACCCTTCTTAAGAGCTAACTCCTCTAAAACCAAAGAAGATTTAAATATCTTCTCTATGTTTTTTTCACTCCCTTTGGTATCACAAATAAAAAGTTTAGGCTCACCATCTAGTCTACTTAACTCATCTGAGTTAATACGGTCAACATCAACATTGTGTGTGTAGAGTTTTGTAGGGTTAAAGTGTGAAGACAACTCTTTCTCATGACGCTGATCTAGTAGTGATTGTGAATCATCTGAAATATCTCCAGAGCGTATGTCATCTAAGACTTGTATGAGTCTATTGTCATCTTGTCTAAACTTCTCTTGAAGGTAACAAGTTTTTAGCTCTAACGCTTTCCATGCAGGAGATTGCCATGCAAAGCGTTTATCTTTAGCTACTTTTGAAACAGGAGGTAACTGAAAAAAGTCACCACTTATCACTACTTGCACACCACCAAAAGGAGCATCTACACCCTTAAAACCACGTAATATCAAGTCCATAGCAGAGAATATCTCAGGTGATATCATAGAGACTTCATCTATAATGAGTATCTTTAGTTTAGAAAAACGAGATTTTAAGTATTTTTTATCTAACAGAAAGTCTACATACCCCTCATCTATACTATCACGAATACCTAAAGCAAAAAATGAGTGTATCGTCTGTCCACCCAAATGTGATGCAGCAATACCAGTAGGTGCCACAATAGTAGGATAGACTCTTCTTGCTTTTAAATACTGAGTATAGAGGTTTAAGAGGTAGGTCTTTCCCGTACCTGCTGAACCTGTGATAAATACATTATTACCTGATTTTAGTATGTTTAGTGCTGTTTTTTGTTTCATAGGGTATTATATCTTATAGAGACAAATATATGTATATTTATAGCTATTTTATTTAATAAAGCCAATTTTTATTTAAGTGGATTTTGTTCTAAAACCGTTCGAGGTCAGGTGACAACGATGCATTTGCGTTGCTTCATTTATCATTGTCAGCAGACCCCTCACTCCACCCTACTCGACAACAAGAGCCAGAATATTTTTTTGTACTTGTGCCACTGTTTCACTCTCTACCTTACAAATAAAACTTACTTCTCTTGCTAAAAAATCCAAACTCTTTATTTGGTCAGAGAGTATAACACCTTGTATCTCCAAGCCTTTACTCAAAGCTACTTCAAAAGGATAACCTTTTACTTTGGAAGTGATAGGCAAGCAGATACACAAAGAGGTCTTTTCATTGTATATTTTTGGAGAGATGACCATAGCAGGTCTCTTGCCTCTTTGCTCATGTCCTGCCTGTGGTGTAAAGTCTATCCATACTATATCGCCTCTACTGGGAGTATAGCTACCACTCTTCATTGCCAACCCTCTCTCCTGTATCTACCTCTTTATGGATATTATGACTATTTATCTGAGATACCAAATGCTCTAAATAGTTCTCTTTTTTAGGTTTGATTATCAATGTACCATTATCAATATTGAGCTCCATGATAGAGTTGTTTTCTATATTAAGTGTCTTTGTAATATCTTTAGGTATTCTCAATGCAAGCGAGTTACCCCACTGTTTCAGTGCAACATCCATCATAAATCCTTTTTTAGTATATACATAATGATACTATGGTTTTTTTATTTTGTCAAGGTTAGATATTGATTGTTTAACCGTTCGAGGTCAGGTGACAACGATACTCACTATTTTATGCTATAATAAAATCCATTAGAGTTCTTGCAAAACTTGGAAGTGATGCTTCAGCTTCACCATGTGACGAGGCTAAAGCCATCGTTTCCGATAGGTTTTGCAAGATGTCTATAGAAGCAAAGGAGTCACAAATGATAACAAATGAAGAGCTAACAAAAGCACTCATGGAATTGAGAGAGGCTCAAAAAGAGACAAGCGAGCAGATGAAAACACTTTCTCAAGAAACGAGTGAACAGATGAAAGAGACAGATGAGCGAATGAAAAAGACAGATAAACAGATCAAAGCTCTATCTCAAAACATAGATGGGGTTAATCGCTCTATAGGATTAGATGCAGAGGAGTTCTTCTACACAT
>JAYEHY010000028.1:0-20622 GCA_034659695.1 Campylobacterota bacterium
ATTAACACATTATTCACCTAATTTAAAACATCAATTAATCAATAAAAAGATAAAATAATTTTCATTAAATAGTTTAAAATAAAATAGTGGGAGTTCTTTTGCAAGGTAGTCAATATTCCGTAAAAGTATATGAAACAGAGATAGAAGATGAAATTGAGTTTATGGCTTTTTTTGATGCTAACTATACTTTATTTCAAAATCACCTTATTGTAATTCAAGGTGAGTTAAGTGAAGAGATCAAAAGCTATTTAAAAGAAAAATCTTTAAATTTCATAGACAATATTACTCTACCTAAAGGTCGTGTAAAAAACTCCATACGTAAATCTTTAGAAGCAGACTTAGAGTCTGAAAAAATACAGAACCTAGCTATGCAAAAAATTGCGGAGGAAAAGTTAACAGAACTTTCAAATAAATTAGAAAACAACTTAAAAGTTATAGATAGCAGAATAAGAAGTGGAAGAGAGTTAAATATAGATGGTGATCTGCTTCTCCTAAACAGAGTAAACAGTGGTGCAACCATTAAGACTAGTGGGAACCTTATTGTTACACAAGTTGTAGAGGGGTCTATTCGTTGTAATGGGAACTTTTTGATGCTTATGGCATCTTCAAAAGCAAATATTGTATTTCAGGGAATTGAAGTAGATAATGCACTTCTATCGGACACACTCAATAGAGTAGAGCTAGAAAATAGTAAAATTAAAATCACACCCGTGTTAAAAAAGGAGATAAATTGGGCATAGTCATTGCAGTTATAAGTGGTAAAGGTGGTGTTGGTAAAACAACAACTACAGCAAATATCGGTTTAGGTATTGCAAACCATAATAAAAAATGTGTTGTGGTAGATTTCGATATAGGTCAACGTAATCTTGATATGATTTTAGGTCTTGAAAATCGTGTAGTATTTGACATTGTTCAAGTGATGGATGGTGAAGCAAACCTCAAACAGGCACTAATTAAGAGTAAAGCAAACGATAACCTACGTTTTCTAGCAGCTTCACAAACAAAAGACAAATCAGTTCTCGATTCTCAAAAAATTGAAAAATTAATTACTGAACTTAAAGCAGCGTTTGATTTTGTAATTTTAGATGCACCAGCAGGTATTGAGAGTGGGTATGAGCATACTATTGAGTTTGCAGATGCTGCGATTATCGTAGTCAATCCTGAAGTATCATCTATTCGTGATGCAGACAGAGCCATAGGTATATTAGATTCCAAATCCCATAAAGTAAAAAACGGTGAAGAGGTTGAAAAGTATCTCATTATTAATCGTATTGATGCAGCGATGGTACAGAGTGGTGAGATGCTAAGAAGTGAAGATATTTTAGATATTTTAGATATCAAATTACTTGGTAAAGTACCTGAAGACAAAGGTGTTATAGATGCATCAAATCAGGGTAAACCTGTAATATTAGATAAAAATTCTATGGCAGGTCAAGCGTATCAGCGTATAACTGCCCGTCTTTGTGGTGAAGAGATTGAGATGAAAGATATAGAGAGTGGTAATGTAGGTCTCTTAAAAAAACTTACAGGGATGTTTAAATAATGTTTGGATTTTTTAAAAAGAAAAAGAGTGCATCTATAGCCAAAGACAGGTTGACTATTGCTATCATGTCTGATAGAGACCGATTAGAAGAGTACCCATTCATGAATGAACTTAAAGCAGAAATCATAGAAGTAGTAAAAAAGTACATTGGTGTAAAAAGTGTTAGCATCACCAAAGAAGTTGAAGGTGATGTTGAAGCATTGGCTATAGATGTTGAACTAGATAAAAAATCTTAAACAATATAAGCTATCTCTGCTTGTGAGTTTAGTCTCATAGGTGGTCCCCAGAAACCTATACCACTGTTTACGTAAATGAATGAATCTTTTGTGTATTCATGTAAACCTTTTACATAGGGTTGTTGTAGTGTAACTAAATGGTTAAAAGGCCATATTTGTCCTCCGTGGGTGTGTCCACTTAGTACTAGTTTTGGAGTATGCCCTCTTAGCTCATTGATAAACTTTGGTTGATGAACTAAAAAGATGCTTGGGTAAGCTTTGTTAGTAGTAGCGTAGGCTTTTGTAATGTTAGGTTCAAGCTGCTTAGCTCTGTACCCAAAGAGGTCAGTGACACCTACAATGTTAACCTTTAGAGCCTCTACAGTTACACTCTCATTAAGCAGTAGTTTAATAGAAGTATTTTTCATAAACTCAATAATCTCTAAAGGCTGATGAAAGTACTCATGATTACCTAAAACATAATAGATACCATGCTTCGCTTTTATCTTTGTGAGTTCAAGTACAGACTCTTTAACCTTGTCAATTTTACTATCTATTAAGTCACCTGTAATCACCACTATATCTGCATTAAGAGAGTTTATCTGCTCTACAGCTCTCTTAACAAATGCTCTATCTATCAGCCCTCCTATGTGTAGGTCACTAATCTGTACAATAGAGAAATCAAAAAGCTTAGCATTAACTACATTGATAACAGGCTCTTTACTCCCCTCATAGACTGCTGCACCAACATACCCAGAGGAGAGGGCTAACAGCATACCATCACCACTCTTTTTAATAAAATTTCGTTTAGACTGATCTACATTTTTCAAACTCTTGTGAAAAAGTTCTATAAACTCATGTAGTATTAGGTAAAGAAAAAGTACAAAAGAGATACCAATAGTGATAGAAAATAGATAATAGAACATATTAGGTATAGCATCTGTGTATCTTCCTGTGACATAGAGTATATTAAATGTAAAGTTAACCGCTAAAAAAGTAACCATATGTTTTTTTATTTTTTGAATAACCAGAAGTTTTTTTACTACCCTAGAGTAAAAAAGATAATGTATAGCAAAAAATAGAAGTAAAAATAGTGAAAAAAATAGAAGTGTTTTCATAAGGCTTCCTCTCTAAAGTATCTGTTTTAAGTCATTTAAATCAAAAAGTAAAACATCCTTCTCTTTTAGCTGTAGCAGTTCTTTAGAGAATCCACTCTTAGAAAAAAGTACATATACATCTACTTTTATACCTGATTGTAAAGCTTTTACTTTAAGTTTACCTAACTCATTTTTACACACTTTTCTCTCCTTGTATTTACACTCAGCTAAAATCAGTTTTTTACTGTTGGTAATAGCCAATATATCAAACTCACTGTGTTGATCCCAATAACTCCCACTCTGTAGTAATGGTGTAGTTGAAGCGTAGTATTCTGTAAGCAGTGCATCACAAAGCTGCTCATAAACTAAAGAGCGCAAACGTTCATAGTTTTGTTGAAAGTTTTCCAAGAAAGCAGACCCGTCACCTACCTCTAAAGCTTTTGAATAGTAAGCAACAAAACCAAACCAAAAACGCACAAAGGGACTTACAAAACGAAGCTTATCTTGTATACGGTAAGAGCGTAACTCTTTTTTAAGTTTATGCTTTGGGTGTAGACGTAGAGGTTGTTCTCTAGTAGATTCAAGAGAGAGTACATTTAAAGCTATAAGCTCATCTATAATCTCACTCCCTATACTTTCACTTATTTTTGCTTTTCTAAGTACAGAGTAAAACTTACCATCACCTCTAGCTACAGCCATAAGTATCTCTCTATAAGGTGACTCTAACAAATATGAAGGAGAGATAAGGGTTTGAAATTTAGAAAACTCCTGCACAAAATTAGACTCTACCATAGAGAATATATCTTCAAAGTAATTTAACTCCATACACTGTTCTACTCCACCCAAAATAGAAAAGTACTCCACTGCTTCTTCTAGCTCTAAGTAAGAGAAATGCTGATAAAATGATTGAAACGCTTTTCTAATACTTAATCCTTATTTACGTAATTTTAGTATATTATTGAATTATTTTAACATAATTGTAATTGCTACACGATAAAATAACTCATACTATAAATATAAAGGAGAGTCATTGAAGCTATTAGAAGACTTTGGTGTAAGAAAAATAGAACAATATTATCAAATATTTGAAAAGAACCAAAAGCAACACTATAAAAGTATTCATAAACTTTTTACTACTTCTCATTTATATTTTTTAACATCAATAGCTTTTTTCATAGGATTTTCTTTAACTGTTCCCATTATATGGTTAGAATTAAAGTTTGATATATTTAATATTGATGCAATTAACTATACAAATATCACTATCTATGCTTTTGTACTTTTTCTACTCATTATTATAGAGTTTTATCTTCTTTTTCTTTTAGGGTTTCATACGATTGCTTATTATATTTACCATTTAAAACAGATAGATGAAATACAAACCCAACATTTAAATGAATCAGAGTTTTTAGCACTTTTTGCTAGGGTTATTATGGAGTTGCCCGAACATCATGTTACAAAACACCCTATTAGACACCATCAACTTAACAATATAGATATTGCTACTTTTTCCATATTGTACAAGTTAAAAGTTGTAGTAAGTAACTTTCTTTTGAAGCTAATTATGAAGCGTGTATTGGCTAAATCAATATTTAGAGTCTATACCCCTTACATCGCTACCCTAGGTACAGGGGTGTGGGATGCTATTGTCTTTTATAAAACCATTAAACATTCACAATATAAAATTATGGTCAGATACACCATTGACTACCTCTTAACGCATAAAAAAAACTTACTTTTAGAAGATACAAATGTGAAAGCTTTGCTGAACCGATATTATTACTATGGAGAGTATAGTAATAACTTTGAGTACCTACTTAACCAAATACTTCAAGAGACAACTATAAATTACACTGAAGAGAGTTATCTTGCAGATCATGTAAATAAAGCGTGTCATCAGAAGCTACTACTGCTTATCTATGCATTTAAAGAGAAAGTACATACAAAAAATGAACGAGAGATTATGAGAGATATAGATAAAGAGAGAGACATTTCAAAGATAAGAAAAGCTTTAAGAAGTGGAAATACAGAAGAGATACGAGCATTTATAGATATTTGGTAAAGACCATTAAGCTTTTAGCAGTACAATTACAAAAACAGTCAAAGGCTTTATCTTCATGTCAAATAATCCAACACTATTACAACAATTTCGTTCTTTTTGCTTTCAAAACAACATTGCAGACCTTGAAAAGGCGATCGAGTACTTCTGTGTCTTTGGTGGTATGGGCTGGAAAGTTGATGTAACTAAGTCTGTAGAACAACTCATAGAAGAGAAAGTACTTAAAAACTACCGTTACATACATGGTGATATTACAAAAATCACCCAGAGTAACAACACACACCATGCACTACTTACTGCCATAGCAACAGGAGACAGAAGAGAACACTCTGCCTTTAAAAAAGCGAATGTGAGAAGAGAGACAGGAGAAGAGTCTATTGATTTTCTTATAGAGCATAAGTTGATACATTTCGATAAATCTATAGAAAAGCCTGTAGATGAAAAAGATGCAAATTCAGATAAACTTCTTTTTAATCAACCTTTTATGCGTTTCTGGTTTTCTTGTATCTCTCCTTACTACAAAGGTATTAGAGATGGAGACTATAAAGAGTTTATGGGGTATTGGAAAGAGACTAAAATCACATTTTCTCATCTTATCTACACACAACTCGTCATGGAGCTTATAAAACAGAGCTTTAAAGAGGAGCCTAGTGGTGGTTACATTAGTAGCATTGGTTCATATTGGGATAAGCATACGAATATTGATATTTTGGCTAAAAGAAAGTCTGGTAAGACAGTTGCAGGGTTATGTAAATATACCAAAGCAAAAGCAGGTAAAAGTGAACTTACAAAACTCAAAGAGCAGTGTAAGCAAGCTGAACTTGATGTAGAGATATTTGTTATTTTCTCGAAAAACAAGTTTTCTAGTGAGCTTAAAAAAGAGAAGTCTCACAATGTTCTCCTCCTCACTCCTAGAAACTTACAAATCCTCTTATCAGACCTTAGTGAAGATGATCTCTTAGTTCATACGAACAAAAGATACTAATATTAATAACTATTAAGTAACTGGGCATTCAAAAGCTCAAGTCTTTGAGGTGTGCCTATGTCTAACCACTCCCCTTCAAAGAGTTCTCCTGTTACCTTTCCCTCTTTCATAGCAGCCCTAAGCAGAGGGGCTAAAGCACTTTTTCCATACGCTACACCCTCAAAAAGCTTAGGTGAGTAGTAACCTATACCAGAGAAGGTATATTGTCTGTTGTCAACTACTCTATGCCCCTCTAAAGCAAAATCTCCCTCTGGGTTATGTTCTGGGTTAGGAACAAGTACTAAATGGGCTAAAATGCCATCTGCAAGCTTTCTGTGGTATTGAAACTCATAGTTAGTGAAGATATCACCATTGACTACTAAAAAAGTTTCATCTCCAAGCTGTGGTAGTGCTTTTACTATACCCCCTGCACTCTCCAAGCCACCCTCTTCTTGTTCATCTGAATAGTCTATGTTTACACCCCATGAAGAGCCATCACCTAAAGTTTCTGGAAATTGATAGCCCAAGTGTGCGATGTTGATAACTAATTCTTTAAAGTCAAAGTGTGCTAAACGTTCTATATGCCAAACGATGAGAGGTATTCCTCCAACTTTTAGTAGTGGTTTAGGTGTCATATCTGTAAGCGGTCTCATTCTTGAGCCTAGTCCAGCTGCAAGTATCATACATTTCATTTTTTATCCTTTTGTATCCTGGTAAGCACTTTTGCTAATGCTTGTGTCTCTTGATATTTAAAAGCAGTTTCTACTACATATTTTAGTGTTAAGGGTATCTCTTTAAGATAACCATCTTTTCCATCACGCAAGTGCAGTCTAGCAAATATACCAAGTACCTTTATATGACGCTGTAAACCCATAAAATCAAACCATTTTATAAATGTAGCATCATCTACCCCTAAGCCTGTAACATCACGATAATACAACGCTAACTTCTCTACCTCATCTTTGTCCCACTCTAAGTAGCAGTCTTTCAGTAAAGAGACCAAGTCATATGTTACCGCCCCTACTCTTGCATCTTGAAAATCTATCACCCCTATGCTACCTTTAGGTGTGAGCATTATGTTACGTGAGTGAAAATCACGATGAACAAAGACTTCTTGGGGCTGTTGTAGTACTAGTTTAGTAATGGTAGTTAGTGCATGGTGTAGTATTTTTTCATCTTCCTTAGTAATTGATATTTGTAAATATTTATCAAGATACCACTCTTGCATTAACTCCATTTCAAAGTGCAAGAACTCTGCATCATACAGAGGCAAACCCTCTACATTTGTATTTTGCATTTTAACTATCTGGTCTATGGCTTCTCTATAGAGTGTAGTGTAGTTCTCTTGATTTAACACATCAAAGTAATGTCTATTTCCAAAGTCTTCAAGTATCATGTATCCTAAAGTCATATTTCTTACTATGATACGTGGTACTTGCACTTCAACACTCAATAGCCTCTCTTGCATCTCTACAAAAGGCGTTAAGCTCTCCAAAAGTAAGGAGGAGTCCATAAGTACATAGGTTTCACTATCTTTACGTAGTCTGTAGTAACTTCTAAAACTCGCATCAGCAGAGGCTACCTCCAAGCTCCACTCACCCCAACCTATTTGCTGTAACCAAAGTTTTATATTGCTGTCTATGTTGTTTTGACTCACTGTTTAATCCTCTTTTTGTCATCACTCTTCTCATCTTGAAAGAGCCAAGCTAAAAGTGCTACACCTATGGTTAAGTTTAGCCAACTGCCACCCTCTTCAAAAAGCTTTTCTAGTACCCAATAGAGGTTCCTGCCCATTGCAGTAGGTTCGCTTAACTCCTCCGCATGAGCCCAACTGGCTATCTCTTCTCCCCAGATAAATCCTACGATTTCAGGAACGATAAAAAATCCTACCACACCCACAATGCCCCAAATGCTCTTCACGGGTTTTAACGAAACCATACTCTTTTTGAGAGCATCATTTTTACTTACACGATGGAACAATAATTTAATACGATTTAGCATAAGCCAACACTCCAAATAGGTTAAAGTAATATTAGAGTTCTTGCAAAACTTGGAAGTGATGCTTCAGCTTCATCATGTGACGAGGCTAAAGCATTGTTTCCGATAAGTTTTGCAAGATGTCTATTATATTCAGAAAGATATCTAAAAAGATTTCTACCTCATAGCCATCAGTACTTTATATTCATCTAAAGCAAAGTCGTCTGTCATACCACTGATATAGTCTATTATCAGTCGTACTCTGTAGTACCACTCCAATATGGCATATTGCTCTTTTTGTTCACTATCTAGGCTCTTCACCTCTTGACGGTAAGCAGATATCTGTTTAGACGAAACTCTCTTAATAAGTCTCATAGAGATAAAACACTCAATCTTCTCTTCTTTAAGCAGTGCTTCAAAGTCACGATAACCCAATGCTAAAAGTGGTTGGTAAATACTTAACAATCCATTAACAATAGTATACCCCTGTAACTCCAAAGTTTGTACTTCTTTATGTTCATAAATATATTTTGATGAAATGTTTTGCAAAATTTTAATGGCTTTGTAGTACTTGCTCTCTTTGTCATACTCTAAGAGGGCATGGTTAAATGAACCATTAAAAATGGCTTCATGGTTAGCCACATAAATAGTGACTACATGATAAACTAAAGAGGTAACAAGCTTGGCTCTAGTAAGTGCAAAAAACAGACTAAACTGGTACGGCTCTTCATTCTGTTTTGCCTGTTTATATCTCTCTTCAATCACCTCCAAAAGATAATCTTCTTCCTCCTTCTCACACTCACACTTTATGAGACTATAGACTTCATCTAAACTTAGTATGCCTTTCTCTACTGCATCTTCCAAGTCTGCTGTCAAGTACGATATATCGTCTGCTGCTTCCATAATATAAGTAAGTGGAAATCTATGCCCCTCTTCTACTTCTAACTTTTGCTGAATCTTCTCTATAAAATCTTTTTCACTGTAATAAAAACCTGGTTTCTTTTTCAAATAATCAAACGCTTCACCTTTCAAAGGTCTATCTTCAAACGCTCCTCTGGTGTATTTAAGTACAGAGAGTGTTTGCATATAAGAGAGATTCAGTCTTTGCAGTTTAGTGATCACCCTTATGGCTTGTGCATTACCATCATAGTTACAGATATCTTTTGCTATCATCGCTTTAAGCTCTTGGGTCTGAGTTGTACTAGCAGGAAAATCATTTAACATGGGGAGTGCATTATGCTCTATCCATTTGTTGATGGTCTGCTCTGCAAAGTGTCCAAAAGGCGGGTTCCCTATGTCATGTAACAGACTAGTCATCTCTGCTGTAGAGACAAAAGCATTCTCTAACGCTTCAAGCCCATACTCACTAAGCCCCTCTTTCTCTAATTGAGATAAGATACTTTTAGCGATAAATCTAGCAGTTTGTGCAACTTCAAGTGAGTGAGTCAACCTAGTACGAATCGAGGCATTAAGTTCAAGTGCAAAAACTTGCGTACGCTTCTGTAACCGTCTAAAAGCAGGAGAAGAGAGTATCCGCCCTCTGTCACTCTCAACAGAAGTATCTATAGACTTTGAGGGATAAAACTCTCTATGTAGTGTTAGTCTTTTTTTATAGTCAAGAATCATACTATTATACTTTAAGGTTATCCTAAAAGTTCTACAATATTTTCAATAGGGCGGCCAATTACTGCTTTACCATTTTTTATCACTATAGGTCTCTCTATAAGCTTTGGATTAGTAACCATTGCTTCTATGAGTCTCTCCTCATCTTCTACCGCTTTAAGATTTAACTCTTTATATATATCTTCTTTTGTTCTCATCAGCTCTCTAGCACCTAAGCCAAGTTGAGAAAGTAATATTTTAAGTTCCTCTTTAGTTGGAGGAGTATCAAGGTATTTAATAACTTCTGCCTCAACACCTTGCTCTTCCAAAAGTGTTACTACATTTCTTGACTTTGAACATCTTGGGTTATGCCATAGGGTTACTTTATTCATCTATATCCTTCGTATAATATATTTATGAATTATACCTAAAATACTACGCTTCTTTAATTTTACGCATTACTTCTATGAGGTCTGATTTAACAAAAGGTTTAGGTACGTGATAGTCATAAAGATTTTTTTCTCTTGATATAGCACTAGGATCATTGGTAATAGAGACGATAACGACTTTTCTATTAGAGTTGGATTTCTCTTCTGCTTCCCTAAGACCTTGGGCTACTTCTAAACCTAACTTTCCTGGCATATAGTGGTCTAGAAAAAGTACATCAACTTCTTTTCCATCTTTATTAGCTTTATCTATTTTTTGTACAGTTTCTACACCATCATAGGCAAAACATATATCTAAATTCTCTTCATTTTTTATCATGGCATGCAAGATTTTCACATTCATATGTACATCATCAGCAATCAATACATTGATAGTTTCTTTTGAGCTACTACTACTCTCTACTAAAACTTTCTTAGGTGCTTCATCATTTAATTTAAAGGCAACATATTTATGAATAGCATTTATATTTCCCTCTGCATAATCAACAAGTTTTTTCATTTCTGGGTTATGTGTATAGCTATTAAGCTTCTTTAACTCTTCATGAAGCGTACGGAGTGAAGCCTGAACTTCATACTCCTTAGCAGAAAAAAGCCTTCCATAATTTTGCTCTGTCTCTTCATCAGTCTCAACTAAAAACACATCCATAAAAGCACCTTCTAGTGCATTTAATATATCAATCAACTCTCTTTCAAATGTATATTTAAATTTTGAAAAACGAATCATACCTATCACTTCATCTTCACGAATAACAGGGAAAATGATCTGTGCAGAGATAGTTAATTTATAAGGATTATCTAAAGAGATATTATAATTGCTATCATAACGTATATGACTACTTCTGTAAGGTTTTTTTTCTAAATAAGCTTTACCAATAATACTTGTCGTACCCTCTTCCAAATAAGAGAGCATAATAGTATTATGATTTACTTTATCATAAAAGTGTGATTTTTCTTTATTGTAAAAAAACAGATCAACAGATTGAGAATCTGTTAAATTTTTAAGAATTTTAATAATTTCAGAAAGGTTTCCTAAAGAGAGTGATAGATGCTTCCTTGTATCATGTATCTCACCCATATAATTAATATTATTCATAAATCATCTTTCTAAAATTAATTTTATATCAAGTGCTAGTATAGCAAAAAAATATTATTATTTGATAATATCTATCAATATTCATCACCTCTAAACTCTTTAGGTATTTTTTTACTTGAATGCACTCCTAATGCTTTAAGCTGTTGTACTTGCTTTACAAGATTACCCTTACCATCACTTAGTTTATTTTTAGCTGCTGAGAAGCTTCCTTGAATGCCATCTATCTGTTTAGAAATCTTAATTAAATCCTCAGAAAAACCTACAAATTTATCGTACATGGCACCTGCTCTTCTTGCTATCTCTTGAGCATTTTGATTTTGTCGTTCATACTTCCATACATTTTCAACCGCACGCATAGCAACAAGAAGTGTGGTAGGACCAACTAAGAGTATTTTCTTTTTAAAGGCATCATCATATATGCTGCTATCATGCTCCAATGCTACTGCTAATGCACCCTCTATAGGCATAAACATAAAAATAAAATCTAAAGTATTGACCTCCTTTAAACGCTCATAGTTTTTATTGGCAAGTCCATCAATATGTAGTTTAATAGAGTTTAAATGGGCATTTAAGTATTTTTGTTTATTTGTTTCATCTTCTGCATTCACAAAACGTTCATAAGCTAAAAGAGAAGTTTTTGCATCAATGATTAAATCTCTATTGTCTGGAAGATGCACGACAACATCTGGTCTTAGAGTTTCATTATTATCTGTACGAAGCGTAACTTCTCTTTCAAACTCAAAACCTTTACGTAAACCCGAAGCCTCTAATACATGCTCTAAAACCATCTCACCCCAAATTCCCTGAGTTTTATTTTCTCCTTTGAGTGCATTGGTAAGATTGATGGCATCTTTACTGATTTTTTCATTGAGTTCTTTAAGTGAATTAATTTCACTTCTTAGTACCGCTCTATCTTGACTCTCTGTATTGTAGGTAGTTGAAACTTGTTTTTTAAACTCTAAAATCTCTGTTTGCAGTGGTTTGATGATGCTATCTATATTTTGTTTTGAAAATTCTGAAAACTTTTTAGAGTTACCCTCAAAAATCTGTTGTGCCAACTGCTCAAATTCATCTTTTATCTCTTTTTTATGCTCTTGCATCATCTCTAATTTATGTACTGCATGTCTGCTTTCAGTCTCAAGTTTCATAAGAAGTCTTGCATTATTAACACGATGTTTACTGTTCTCTTCAAGTAGATTGTCATAACGTTCTTGAAGTACAGTATGGTCAGTTTGTAACTTTAAAGAATACTCTTCAATATTTTCAAGTTTAGTAAAGACCTGAGAGTACTCTTTTACTAAAGTATTATATTTTATCTCTAAGTGTTGCAGTGCTTCATTTTTATGAATTAAATCTTCTTTTGTTTTTATAAACTGTTGTAATACCTGCTCCATACTGGCATTTTTTATCTTCACTGACTGAAGTTCCTCTTCTATCTTACTAATTTTTATCATTTTTTCTTGGTTACTTTCCCTACTCTCAAGTAACTTCTCTTTTAGTATTCCAATTTTTGTAGAAAATATAACAACAATAAGTACAATCACCAATAAAATCACTAATACAATACCTCCAACAAGCATCATAGTTGACTCGTTTTGGATTTGTAAAAATAATTCTTGCATCTATAAAATTAACCCTCTATTCTGTCATAATTTTTAGGATAATTGCACTGCATACTTTTACTACTTAATTTACCTTTTCCATATTTTATATTTTTAAAAACTATTTGAACTTTATTATCTAATTCATCAAAATAAGCAATACTATGTAACTGTTTTTTACTGTTTAATTGAATTGTATAACTTTTACTTTCATAATGTGCTACATAGATATTTTTACTATGTTTTTTTGCTTTTTGCAAAATCCTAGCAAAGTTAAAACCCTTATTGATATAATAGTTTGATACTTGTTCTAAATCATGATCAACAACCCACAATTCCAAACCATTGGTACATACCTCTTTTTTAGTAGGTTTTAAATATTGCCATTTTAACAAACTCTTATCTGAAAACCTTACTTTTCCACTGTAGTTTATACTTTTATTTTTTACATTGCTAATCTTTTGTGTAAAATTTGCTTTAAAATTTTCTGGTAAATTTATTACTGATGCATTAAGAACCATTCCAAATGACACTACCCATAATAGTACTTTCATTATTTTCCTTTTTTAAGTGTAAATATACCAAAATATCACTTGGCATATAGATAATATATCTTAAGATTGTGATGAAATTGTAATATGCTCTTTAAAGAACAAAAAACAAAAAAAACATGCTAACTACATATTAATCACTTTTTAGATAAAATAATCACAATTTATATAAGGTGAAAATAACCATGATTAAAAGTATTCTCAAAATTTTTGGTACAAAAAATGATAAAATAATTAAAGATTATCTTAAAAAAGTAAAAAATATTAATGCACTTGAATCTAACTACGAGGTCTTAAGTGATGAAGAGCTAAAAACTGCATTTAGCACATTAAGAACATCTGTACAAAATGATGAAAAAAGTTTAGAAGATGTCTTATATGACTCTTTTGCTATTACCCGTGAGGCAAGTAAACGTGTACTTGGATTAAGACATTATGATGTTCAAATGGTTGGGGGTATGGTACTCAATGATGGTAATATTGCAGAGATGAAAACAGGTGAAGGTAAAACACTTGTAGCAACACTTGCTGTTATTCTCAATGCCATGACAGGGAAAGGGGTACATGTTGTTACAGTAAATGATTACCTCGCATCAAGAGACTCAGAAGAGATGGGCGAGCTCTACAAGTTTCTAGGCTATACCGTAGGATGTATTACCGCTGATGTACATGATGAAATGGGTAGAAAAGCACAATATGATGCAGATATCACTTATGGTACAAACAATGAGTATGGTTTTGACTACCTTCGAGATAATATGAAAGTCCGTGCAGAAGAGAAAGTACAGCGTATACACAACTATGCTATTGTTGATGAAGTTGACTCTATTCTTATTGATGAAGCACGTACACCTCTTATTATTTCAGGACCTGTACAACGTGACCATAACCATTACGCAAAAGCTGATGAGGCAGCAAAAGCGATGAAACGTGGTGAAAAACTTGAAACAAAAGCAGGTGAAGATGAGAAAACAACCGGTGATTTCATCGTAGATGAAAAAAACCGTACGATTGTTATGACAGAAGATGGGCTTGTAAGAGCTCAAGAACTCTTTAATGTAGAAAACTTATACAATCTTGAAAATGCAGCACTCTCTCACCACTTAGACCAAGCACTAAAAGCACACTATATTTTTGAAAAAGATGTAGATTATGTAGTACAAAACAATGAAATTATTATTGTTGATGAATTTACAGGAAGATTAAGTGAAGGACGTAGATACTCAGAAGGGCTACACCAAGCACTTGAAGCTAAAGAGAGTGTAGAGATACAAGAGGAGTCACAAACACTTGCTGAAATTACTTACCAAAACTACTTTAGACTTTACAATAAACTCTCTGGAATGACAGGTACAGCTCAAACAGAAGCAACTGAGTTTGCTCAAATATATAACTTGAATGTTATCTCTATCCCTACTAATGTACCTATTGCCAGAGATGATAAAAATGACCTTATCTATAATACTGAACGTGAAAAACTTGATGCTGTAATAAAAAGAGTAAGAGAGCTTCATGCAAAAGGTCAACCTGTACTTATTGGTACTGCTTCTATTGAAAAATCTGAAATGATTGATGCAAGACTAAAAAAAGAGAAAATTCCTCACAATATGCTTAATGCTAAAAACCATGAACAAGAGGCAGAGATTATTAAAAATGCCGGTCAAAAGGCTGCGGTAACTGTGGCTACCAATATGGCAGGACGTGGGGTTGACATCAAAATAGATGATGAGATAAGAAGCCTTGGTGGACTTATGATACTAGGTACTGAACGTCATGAGAGTCGCCGTATAGATAACCAACTTAGAGGACGTTCAGGACGTCAGGGTGATGCAGGTGAGAGTCAATTCTTCCTTAGCCTCGATGACAACCTCTTACGTATTTTTGGTGGAGATAAAATCAGAAATATCATGAATAAGCTTGGTGTTGAAGAGGGTGAATATATAGACTCTAAAATCGTAACAAGATCTGTTGAAAAAGCACAGAAAAAAGTAGAAAATCAACACTATGAGTCAAGAAAACATGTCTTAGAGTATGATGATGTAGCCAATCACCAAAGAAAAGCTATTTATGCTTTTAGAAATCAGCTTTTAGATACTGAATTTGATATTTCATCTAAAATTAAAGAGAACCGTTTAGAGTATATTGCACACCTACTAGAAGAGTGTGAAATCTATGCTGGTATGCCTGAAGAAGATTATAATATAGAGAAACTCTCTGAGCTTATTAAAGAAGATCTTAACATAGTAGTAGAACATAAACACTTTGAGGAAAAAGAGGTAGATGAACTTAAAACAATGATAAAAGAGATGATGGAGAACATCTATGAAGAAAAAATGTCTCAACTTGAATCAGCGCAAAGAACTGAAATAGAACGTATTTTATACCTTCAAGTACTTGACCCTCAATGGAGAGATCACCTTTATGAAATGGATGTATTAAAAACTGGTATTGGGCTTAGAGGATACAACCAGAAAGACCCACTTACTGAGTATAAGCAAGACAGTTATAAACTCTTTACAGATTTAGTAGAACGTGTAAAGTATGAAGCGGTAAAAGTTTTACAACTGGTGCAGTTTAACTTTGAATCTCCTCAAGAAGAAGAGGCAGCTGTAGAACATATTAAAGAAGAGTTAGAGAGTGATATTGCAGATACAACACTCAATACAGACTCAAATGAAAAGAGAAGAAAACAACCATTAACTTCTCAAAAAAAACCTAAAAGAAATGAACCATGTCCTTGTGGTTCTGGCAAAAAATACAAAAATTGTTGTGGAAAGAGTGGACCCAAAAAAGGCCTCCTAGCTTAATGAGTTCTCCTTCGAAAAACCTTTCGCCTAACAAAAAATTTGTTAGGCATATCATCAAACATTATCTTAAATACGACAGAGAGAATCCTTTTATCTTTATCTCTGCTATGCTTGCTTTTTTAGGAATTGCTACAGGTGTAATGGTACTTATGATAGCTATGGGTATCATGAATGGTACACAAAAAGAGTTTACTAAACGCCTTTTTGTTATGAACTACCCACTAACGGTACTCCCTCTTGAAGAGGATTCAGTAAATGACAAGCTTGTTACAAACCTCTCTAAAGAGTTTCCACATCTTAAATTTAGCCCCTACTATACCACACAAGTCATTACTAAAAATGATGCTGCTGTACAGGGGTCACTACTCTATGGTGTTGACTTTAACAAAGAAGCTGCCTTAAACTCAGTGTTTAAAAAAGCTAAAGGGGAGACTCAAAGTAAGTTTAGGGTTATTATGGGTGACTCGCTCTCTTTTGAAATGAATACACCTGTAAATGAAAAAGTTACCCTTTACTTTTCAGAGCAACAAGCTGTAGGTTTTGGAACTATGCCTCTTCAAAAACGTTTCATCGTTGATGGTGTTTTTGATTCAGGTTTGAAAGCCTATGATAAAGCAATCATGTACACTTCACTAGAAGCGTTTGAGAAACTACTTAAACGTAAAAGTGGCATTTATGATGGTCTGCATATCTATACAGAAAATCCTATGGATGAGATAGCAGAGATTAAGAAGTATTTACCTGAAATGGTCGTCATTGAGGGGTGGTGGCAACAAAATGGTAACTTCTTTGCTGCTATGGAGATGGAGAAAAAAGCCCTTTTTTTAGTCTTACTACTTATTATACTTGTCGCTTCTCTTAACATTATCTCCTCTCTTTTAATGACTGTTATGAGTAGAAGAAGCGAAATAGCCCTCATGCGTACCCTAGGGGCTACACAAGTTGAAATAAGGTCTATATTCTTTAAATTAGGACTAATTATAGGCACAAGTGGAATTATTGCTGGTACACTGCTAGGAGTATTAGGTATTTGGATACTCAAAACTTTCGATATCATCTCTATGCCTGAAGATGTCTATGGTACATCTAAACTACCTATAGAGCTTACGATGAGTGACTTTGGGCTTATACTGTTAGGAGCCTCTATTATCATCTTACTCTCTGCACTCTACCCTGCTAAAAAAGCATCACAAACTGATCCATTAACAGTTTTAAGAAACGAATAATTCAGGCTATCTATTTAAAATATGTGCCGGTAATTCAATAGTTCGTTTTAAAAGTTGTAGAGGCATAAGCAGTATCTCTTGTGTAGCAGAGGTTTTTACTTTTGGATTATTTAATGTTCCTGTTACGCTTAAGCCTACAGTCATACTTTTATCTTTACCCATTAAAATATACCCTAATAGAGGAATGCTACCTACAAATTTTCCAAGTTCTCTGGCTGTTTGTATTGCTAAATCCATCTTAATTTTTTTAGTTTTAATATCTACTTCACCTTTTCCTACTATCGTTGCAGAGCCACCCTTAATATAGACTGATGTGAAAATAATTTTATTTTTTCTAAGAGTATACTCCACAACACCCTCTTTTATTTTAAATCCTTTTTCTGAAAAACCAGGGTTTTGTAACGTAGCTAATGCAGGTAGGGTATTGATAAAAGCTAACGTATTATTATACGCCTTAAAATCACTCATTATCCCACCCTCTACTATAATCTGACCTTTCAGTACTTTATCTGGATTACCTGACATTTTCAGTGTATAGCGACCTTTTTTTAACCCCTTAAAGTTAATAAATGGATGTAACATTTTATCTTTTACACGCAATGCTTTTACAGAGATATTTTTTCTTTTTTTATTAAACTTTACAACATCTCCATTAAGACTTCCATACGCTTTTATATTACCATTTGCTTTTACCTCTATATCATAGCTATCGGTTAATAACCTAAACTTACCATACTTTAATTTACTCTTCTTCCCGATAAGTACAATATTTTTGACTTTAGATTTTTTCACTTTTTCTCTTACTGATAAAAATTTCTTTAAATCAATATTAAGATTTTTAAGTTTTATCTGTGATTTTGCAGAGTTATAATATAGCTTTTTATTAAATGCGTAAAAACTAATGCCATTTTTAGTTGCCTTACCACTACAAGGTACTCTAGTGTAACATACATCTTTTCTACCATAAAGTACACATGACTTCCTATGGAGTGTTCCTTTAAATGTATATGTTTTAAAATCTTTAGTGCGAATATCTAATACCCCATCATCTATTTGTAAACCAAGATTTTTCAGGTAAGGTTTAATTTTTTTTAATTTTCCTACCTTGATAGCTAGTGATTTAGAGTAATTTTCTATTTTTAATTTTAAAGAAGGTATATCTACTTTAATACGATTACTATAATGCAGGGTAAAAGGTATATTTTTATTTTTTAGTACAAAAAATTTATTTCTCTTCTCTCCTATGCTTATATATTTAGCATCTAAGCTAAGTTTTGCTTTTTTTGTTGCTAAATCTATCTCTCCTTTTACTATGCCTTTATACCAGTCTGATTGAAGTTCAATACCATTTAATATAATAAAACCTTTATCAAACTGTACATTCCCTTTGTTAACAGATAATTTCACTTTATTTATAAAGAGATCTCCTTTAGCTAAATCAACATTTACAAAAGTAGAAGTCTCTTGATTAGTTTCGCCTAAAGGGATATCCAATTTCACATTTACCTTTGCCAAACTACCTTCTTGTCTAACGGGTAATGTTAAATTATAGGCTTTAAGTATCTTTTGAACCACACTGTCAATCACACTCTCAATATGTAAATCCAAACTAAGTATTATAGGCTCTTCATCCAGTAAATGGTCAATAGATACCTTACTTCCTGATAAATTTCTATCTTGATACATAGGATTTTTAAGTGTAAAATCAAGTCCACCATTTTTGTAGCTTAAGATAAAATTATCAGTTACTACAGGAGATAAACCCTCTTTGTAAAATATTTTGACCTCTTTATAGAGTACATCTCCTTTTAAGGTATCAAAGTCTATTTTAAATGCATTATCTTTAATCTTTCCCCTACCCGTTAAAAAATGTAATTTATACTCATTTGCCTGAATTTTTCCTACAATCCAACTTTTTATCTCTTCACTTAGGGGAAATTTATCAATTAATGTTTTTAAATCAGTAAATACTTCACTATTGAGTGAAAAGTCAATACTATCATGCTCTTTATTGACTTTAAATCTTCCCTTTATATGATACGCATTAAACTTACCCTTTGTCTCCATTCTATTACGCTTAGCATCATACATTAGTTTACCAGAGAGATATATATTCTCTTTTTTAATATGTAAAAAAGAGATTTCTGAAGTGTATATAGCTCCTTTTCTATGTATATTTCCCACAATTTCATAATCATTACTAGTAACATAAAGAATATCATCTGCAAAAAAGATATTTAATTTATTATTTTCAAAATGAATTTTTTCTAACTCTATATAGTCAAAAAAGGTAAAGAGGTATTTCATATTATCAAAAGTCTGATCTATATTATTAAAAGAGGGTTTAGCCTTTGTTGTAGGTATAATAATATTATGTGCTTTAAGTGTGAGTTTTTTATTGAGTTTTATGTATAATCCCTCTATCTTATAGTGACCAAAGGTAAGATTATCTACATGGATACCTGCTTTTAACCAATAAAAAAGCCCTACAAAAAGGATGATTAATAAAATGAGTGTATTTCGTATCAGCACATGGATAGCATGGCTAGAGAATATTATCGTACTTTTTATCATCTCACTTACCTTTTATATTTCACTGCCTGTACAAACACAAAAGACACTTTTTGTACCGCAAGGTTCCATAGAAAACATTATATCACAGCTGACTAAAAAAGGCTATGCATTAAGTAAGATAGATAGCTATATACTAAGAGTTATTGGTACACCAAAAAGTGGATGGCTCTATATAGGAGAAGATGAACTTAATCGTATGGATTTTCTGCATAAGCTTTGCAATTCAAAAGCAATGATACATAAAATTACACTTATTCCAGGAGAAACATCTGAACTTTTTTTTGAAGCACTCTCAAAAAAATTAACGCTTAAAAAAAGTAAACTAGAAAAATACTATCAAGTGTATTCCAAATATCCAGAAGCAGGTATATATGCAGATACTTATCATGTTCCTTATGGTATAAAAGAGAAAAACCTTATGAAGTTTCTTACTAAACAATCAGAAAAAAAATATAAAAGTATTTCAAAGGAGTATTATGAAGAGTTCAATCAATCAAAATGGAATGAAATTTTAGTTATCGCTTCTATTATCCAAAAAGAAGCCGCAAACAATAAAGAGATGCCCTTAGTCTCGTCAGTCATTTACAACAGACTTAAAAAAGGCATGAGACTACAGATGGATGGTACACTAAACTATGGTAAATACTCTCATGTAAAAGTTACACCAGAACGCATTCGTACAGATAGCAGTAGCTTCAACACATACAAGCATAAAGGCTTACCTGCTTCACCTATTGGCTCAGTAAGCATCAGTGCCATAAAAGCCGCTATAACCCCTGCAAAAACTGACTACCTCTACTTTATGAGAAATAACAAAGGCGTACATGACTTTGCAAAAACTTATAAAAAACACCGTAGAAATATTAA
>JAYEHY010000029.1:0-4606 GCA_034659695.1 Campylobacterota bacterium
TCTTTATCTATTTATGGTTTTAGGATGCTCTCAAGCTCCTGAACTTTCATCCACAAAAGAGACATCAGCACAAAGTAAAATTAAAGCAAACATAGAAGAGTCTGATAGAGCAAAAAAAGAGTATAATTCTCTTCAACAGCAACGACTAAATAATTAAAGCTCTATTAACCTTAGATTAATCTCACTGCACTATACTTTCGCTAAATTCAATAATTTAAAAGGAACAAATTATGGCTTTATATGATAGAGACTATTCGTCAGTAGAAACTGACTATGTACAGGAAGGAGCTTCAGTAAGTTTTATGAAGCAAACTTACCAACTCTTAGGTGCAAGTATGATTGCAGCAGCAGCAGGGGCATATATGACAATGCCTTATGCAGAGACTGTTATGCAATATAAATGGTTTATTTTTGGAGCTGAATTACTTATTTTATTTTTTGGTCTCAGTATGTCAAAAGGTAAGCCTGGTTTAAACCTTGCAATGCTTTTTTTATTTACATTTTTAACTGGTGTTTCACTAGTACCACTACTTGCATCACTTATAGGTATGGGACAAGGGGCTATGATAGGTAATGCATTTCTAATGACTTCAGTACTATTTGGTGCATTGAGCCTTTTTGCAATCAACAGTAAAACTGACTTTTCAAGTTGGGGAAAACCTCTTTTCATTACGCTAATAGTAGTGGTAATTGCTTCACTTGTAAATATATTTATACTGCAAAGTCCTATAATGCATGTAATTATTACGGCTGGTATTTTATTATTATTTAGTTTTTTTACTATTTATGATACTCAGAATATTGCTAATGGTGCGTATGACTCTCCAGTAGACGCAGCTGTTTCACTCTATTTAGATTTTCTAAATATATTTACAGCTCTTCTTCAACTTCTTGGAATTTTTGGTAGTGATGACTAACTAAAACCTTACTGTATGAGTAGATATACTACTTATACAGTATCAATATAAACTGACTTAGCTTTTACAAACAATACCTCAAACTCTAAATAATTTAATGGATATGCATTCATTATATACTTCATCTGCCTATAGCTTAACTGCTTATTTCCTCCACTTACTCCACTTCGTTTAATATAATGAAACATTTCACGTACGGAATCAAAAGACAAAGTATAATTTTCAATCTTATATGTACAATTATAGTATTGACTAATAACTTTTTTAATGGTATCCGCACTGTGAATAGGAGAGTCTATTTGAGCTATATGATGTAGTGTTTTAAATGTAGAAGAGGTAAAAATAGCAAATTCTGCATTTATAGATTTTTTTGAAAGCTCAAATAAAGTTGAATTTAATGTTTTACTCCACTGTAATGCAGATGAAGAGAGTAGAAGTCCATCTTTATCTAAACTAAACAAATCGAATGTTTTAGGTACATTAAAATCAGCACATATTTTAATTACCTTTGTACCTGAAGGGTGAATATCTAGCATATTCTGTGATGAGTCTAAGGCAATAAACTTTTTATAGCTTATTTTATTTTCTTCTATATTTTTAAAAAGTGCACCACTTCCAGATCCTATATCAACGATAGTTGAGTAGTTATTTGATGAAAGTTGATTTACTAATGTTTTTGCCACCTTGCGTTGTATAACATTATAACTATTATACTGATTGGCAAATCGAGAAAATTCTTTTACTATATCTGTCTCTTTCTTCAATTCCTTCTGCACCATTACTCCATCATTTTATATTATTATTTTGGCTTCATCACTATTTCAATATACTTTGGGTATAATCGCCAAAATTATACCCAAATTTTAATTTGGATTACTCAACAACATAAAGAGGAATAGATGACATCAACACTTTTAATTGTGCAAATTGTATTAGCCCTAGCTATTACAATTGCCGTATTACTACAAAAAAGTTCAAGTATAGGACTTGGAGCATATAGCGGAAGCAATGAATCTGTATTTGGGGCAAAAGGTCCTACAGGTTTTCTTTCTAAGCTTACATTTACATTGGCATTTGCATTTATTGTAAATACATTAGCATTAGGATACATGTACACAGCAGAAAGCAAAAGCTCTGTAGCAGACATTATTGTACCAACTAATAATGCTGCAATACCTACAACACCTGCAACACCATCAGTACCTGCACCTGTTGCACCATCTGCACCAGTAACTAAATAACATTACTTTATCAAGAAGGTTTATCCTTTTTGATATCTCTCCTATCATCTTTTTTACACCATTACTGAAAGGTAAAAAAGGGTAAAATCTTCCTAAAATAATACTAACGTATATAATACAAGGAGATAATTATGATAAATGATATTCTTAATCATACAACTGAAAATATGAATAAAAGCATTGATGCTTTAAAAAGAGACTTTTCTACACTTAGAACAGGTAAGGTTACTACAGGTATTGTTGATAATATAAAAGTAGATTACTACGGTTCAATGACTGCACTTACTCAAGTCGGAAATGTTATTGCCACAGATGCTACAACTATTAGTATTACACCTTGGGAAAAAAGTCTTTTAGGGGCTATTGAAAAAGCTATCCAAGAGGCAAATATTGGTGTAAATCCTAACAATGATGGTGACTTTATTAAACTCTTTTTTCCACCAATGACAAGTGAACAGAGAACAGAGATTGTCAAACAAGCAAAAGGCATGGTTGAACATGCAAAAGTTTCTGTAAGAAATGTAAGAAAAGAAGGAAATGACCAAATTAAAAAGCTTGAAAAAGATAAAGAGATAAGTGAAGATGAATCTAAAAAAGCTCAAGATCAAATTCAAAAAATTACGGATGAACATGTTACAAAAATTGATGAAGCCTTCAAAACTAAAGAAGCTGATATTTTAAAGGTTTAATAATGAATGTTGAACAAGTCTACAAAGATGCCAATGCTCTACTTGATGGACATTTTCTTTTAGCAAGTGGCAATCACTCAGCAAGATATTTACAGAGTGCTAAAGTATTAGAATACCCTAAAAATGCCGCTCTACTTACAGATGCACTTGCACAAATGATAAGAGAGGCTAATATAGAAGTAGATACTGTATGTGCACCTGCATTAGGTGGTGTACTTGCAGGTTATGAACTTGCACGTTCTTTAGATGTACGCTCTATTTTTGTGGAGAAAAAAGAGGGTGATATGGAGCTTCGTCGTGGCTTTGAAGTAAGTAAAGGTGAAAAAATCATTATCTGTGAAGATATCATTACAACTGGTGGTTCTGCCCTTAAAGCTGCTAAAGCTATAGAGGCATTAGGTGGAGAAGTTGTTGCTTTTGCATCTTTAGCAAATAGAGGTTTTTGTAAACGTATGGAAGGAAATAATAGAGCCAAAGCTGAGTGTTCCTTACCTTCAGATACGCCTCTCTTTGCTCTTGATGACTTTAGCTTTGAAATGTATTCTCCAGAAGATTGTCCTCTTTGTAAAGAGGGAAAAAGTGAAGCAATTAAACCAGGAAGTAAAAGTTAAGACTTTGTCTTAACTTACCCTCTCTAGCTTACCTTCCAAACTACTGCACATAACTCTACATCAATATCTTTCTTACGTGGTTTTATACTGAAATTTTCAACTTCACAGTTATCAATATTATATTTCTCATCCAATATATCTATTTTATCTTCTAATTCATACTCTAATGCTTCAATATCATCTTCTAATTCTGCCATTCTCTCTTCAGCTCTACTCATATCTCCACGCTCTTTAAGTACTTTATTTCCTTTACGTAAAGCTGAGCTTATTTTCGTGGGACTTGCTTTTCCAAATAATGCACCAAGTACTGCTATACCTGTCTCTATCATAGAAGAGGTCGAATCAGAAGACTCCTTTTTTACGCGCTCTTTCGCTCGTAAAAGTCTAGTTAGCAAAGTTTTCTCTTTTTTACCATAGCGTATTTGTAATTTTTCTATCTCTAACTCTTTCTTCTCATTTAGCATATCTTTAACTCTTACTAAAAAGTTTGAACGTGTCTCATCTACTCTTGACTCTAGCTTAGGAGATAGTGAACGGAAAAGTTCTATTTGTTCTTCTCTATACAACTCTTCTTTAAGTAACTTTATAGCTTTTTTTAATCCTTTGTCTTCCCCTACTACCTCAGGTAAAACTTGAAACCCTGCTTTACTTGGAGAGGTAAAAGGAAATTTTTCAAAGGCTGTATTATCTTCTCTTGCATCACCCCATTCTATTCTTTGTAATTCTGGTTCAAGCATTAAACTAAGACGAACTTCTCGCTCCTCATCTATATTTTTCCTTTTATCATAAAAATGTATTTTAGCTTTTACTCCTAGAGTTGCCACAAATTGATTTTTTCCAGAAGGATCTATTTCAAAATACTGAGGGATAGATGTATCTATATTTTGATACACATCTAAAGAAGTACTATCTGATGCGAACGGATTTATATTTTTTTCTTTATCTACGATAGTTTTTTTTGACTCCATAAGCTTACTTATCTCTGCTCGTTTCAGTGGTCCCTTAAGATAAGAGATAACCCAACGTGTGGTAAATAGGCGAATATCATCTAAATGAGCACTCTTTAAGAAGAATGTTCTTTTTTTGAGATTTGCTAAAAGCTTTTTAATCTCTTGCTTATCAAAAGTAGAACCTACTTTTCCTCCTAG
>JAYEHY010000030.1:0-52381 GCA_034659695.1 Campylobacterota bacterium
AATGCACATCACTTAAGAGAACTGAACTTCATTAGCCAAAGTGAAAAAGTAATATGGTCTGAAAATATGCATGTGCTGCTCACTACCATCAATAAAGAAACCCATAAAGCAAAGATGAAAGGCAAAACAGCATTCCCAATGCACAAAGTAAAACAATTTACGCAGTATTATGATGACATATGTAAAGGTACACTAGTTTATTATCCTCCCCCTGATACCACAACAAAAAAAGCAAGAGGAAGAACAGCACAAGCCAAAGGAAAAAACCTTTTGGATAGATTCATAAAGTACAAAGAAGAGGTACTTCGTTTCTGTACAGACTTTACTGTACCCTTTACAAATAATTTGGCTGAACGGGATTTGAGAATGATCAAGGTAAAAGAGAAAATATCTGGTACATTTGCAAGTTTTAAAGGTGCTGAGATCTTTGCTAGGATAAGAGGCTACATCTCTACGGTTAAAAAGAATAACCGATCTGTTCTGGAAGAATTGAATAATGTCTTGAAGGGTAAACCTTATATTCCTGTGGGATTGGGTACTGAATGATTACATCTATTTAAACAACCCTACTTTTTATATTTTATTTAAAATTATTTATCTATTTTTTTGTAAATAATCATAAATAGCTTTTACCTCTTTATCTGTTAAATAGTAACGTGGCATAATCATATGGTAGGTATTGACACTTTGAAGTACATCCTTATAACTTGTATTTCTTATATCTGATCCTTGTATTATCTGTTTACCCTCTTTATCTTTAAATGAGACTATCTCTTTTCCCGCACCATCTTTTCCATGGCACTGAGTGCAACTCACACCACGAGGACTGTTATATAGCATTTCTCCATATTCATAATGTGATATGAAGTCTTCATTTGCTCCTAAAAATAAGGGTAATGCAATTAATAATCTTTTCATAACTTCATCGATGTTATATCTCCTCAAGGCTAAACTAATTTTGATATAATACCTTAAAAATTTAAAGAGAGTATTATGCAACTCATTAACGGTAAAAAATTATCACAAAAAGTACAAGAAACTGTATCGACTGAAGTTGAGACACTAAAACAAGAAAAAAATATCGTTCCAGGTCTTGCCGTACTACTTATAGGTGATGACCCTGCTAGTCATGCCTATGTAAAAATGAAAGCAAAAGCTTGTGAAAAAGTAGGTTTTTATTCTATTACTCATAATATGCCAGATACTATCTCACAAGATGAAATCATAGCAACAATTGAAATGATGAACAATAATCCTCGTATTGATGGTATACTTGTACAACTTCCATTACCTAAACATATTGATACTGAAAAAATACTAGAAGTAATTAATCCTGAAAAAGATGTAGATGGTTTTCATGCATACAATGTAGGTCGACTTGTTACTGGACTTGATGGATTTGTAGCTTGTACACCTCTAGGTGTAATGAAGATGTTTGAAGCATATAACATTGATCTTCAAGGAAAAGATGTCTGTGTAGTGGGTGCTAGCAACATCGTAGGTAAGCCTATGGCATCTTTACTACTTAATGCAAATGCAACCGTAACTGTTACACATATTTTTACAAAAGATCTCAAATCACATACAAGCAAAGCAGATATTATTGTAGTAGGCGTAGGTGTACCAGGGCTTATAAAAGAAGATATGGTGAAAGAGGGTGCAGTTGTTATAGATATAGGTATTAACCGTATAGAAGATGGCTCATTAGTTGGTGATGTTGATTTTAAAAATGTAAGCGCTAAATGTTCATTTATCACTCCAGTTCCAGGTGGTGTTGGACCTATGACGATTGCTATGCTTTTGAGTAATACGCTGAAAGCTGCCAAAGGTAGATTATAATGAAAAAATTTCTTAGTGCATTTAGCCGTTTTGCAAGTTCATGGACAGGTACGATTATTATCGTTCTTTTTCTCATTTTCTTTGTTGCTCAATCTTTTGTTATCCCCAGTGGTTCTATGAAACGAACACAACTTATAGGTGACTTTTTATTTGCAAAAAAGTTTTCTTATGGTATCCCTACTCCTCATATGCCTTGGTTAGAGATTCCACTTTTACCAGACTTTAACAACAATGGACACCTCATAGAAGGTCCAAGACCACAGAGAGAAGAGATTGTAATTTTCCGTTACCCAAAAAACAACAAAATACACTATGTAAAACGTTGTGTAGCAGTAGGTGGAGATGAAATTATTTATGCAAATAAAAAACTTCTTATTCATTTTCATGAAGGAGATGAATACATTAAAAAAACTTATAAAAATGAGAAAGTTTACTCTATTAGAGGTAAGCTATGGGTAGAAAACCCTTACATGACTAAATACCCAGGAATTCAATATGAACCAGAAGGTATAGATATATTTGAAGCCCTACTTCGCTACTATAGTTACAATAAAGAGATAGATATGACTCCTATAATGGTTGAAGAGTTAAATACACCTGTTTATGAACTAGGTAGTAAAATAGTTAATGCACTATATACTAAAGTAGAAGCAGATAACTTCTATATGGTAGGAGATAACCGTGACAACTCAAATGACAGTCGTTTTTGGGGTTCTGTTCCTTACAAACTTATTGTTGGAAAACCTTGGCTAATATATATGAGTTTAGAACATCGTTCTTATGAAAAAGTATTTACTGGTGATGTCAACGGTGGAGGAAGAGACCATGCAGGACTTAGAAGAGTATGTGGGGAAATAGAGATAAAATCAAAAGAGTGTCAATCACTTTGGAAAGAGCAACAATATACAGTTCGATGGGGACGTATAGGACGAAGAATAGACTCTATTCAATTTGAACAGCCAATTCAATAAAGGAGTATTAATGAAGTTTTACATCGCAACAGATCATGCAGGGTATGCACTTAAAGCTTATGTTAAAGAGTATGTACACTCTTTAGGACATGAGATAATAGACCTTGGGCCAGACTCAGCAGACAGAGTTGACTATCCAGATTTTGCTAAAAAGTGTGCCCATAAAGTAATAGAAGACGAAGGGAGCTTTGGCATCCTTATCTGTGGTACAGGCATAGGTATAAGCATTGCAGCCAACAAGGTTCCAGGCATTAGAGCAGCACTCTGCCACGATACGTATACAGCAAAACTCACTAGACAACATAACAATGCAAATATCTTATGTTTTGGTGAACGCGTAGTAGGTAAAGGTGTCATAGAAGACATGATATCAGTATTCTGTGAAACCGAGTTTGAAGGTGGTCGTCATGCAGGAAGAGTAGGCAAAATAGAAGGATGTTCTCTAGGAGCAGACCTAGGTTAATATTGACTTACACGTCAAATATAAAAAATAAGCTTTAATCTTATTCAAATTTATGTCGGGGAGAGAACACCCCGACCTACAACAAAGGCATATCATGAAAACTCTCTCAACAGATGAAAAGGAAATAATCTTAAACAGTATAAGAGATATTCCAGACTTTCCAAAACCAGGTATTATCTTTAAAGATATTACTACTCTACTATCAAATACAGAAGCTTTTGACACCCTTATGACACATCTTGAAAACCGGTACAGTAGCTATAACCTTGACTTTATAGCAGGGATAGATGCAAGAGGTTTTATCTTTGGAGCTGCACTAGCAGATAGACTTGGTGTAGGTTTTGTACCAGTACGAAAGAAAGGAAAACTCCCCTACACTACTGTAGCTGAAAAGTACAGTTTAGAGTACGGTTTTGATGAAGTAGAGATACATATAGACGCATTTGGTGAGAATGGATGTTGCAAAGGGGAGTGTACTCCTTCAAAAGTTCTTCTCATAGATGACCTTATAGCTACAGGTGGAACAGCAAAAGCTGCTGTAAATCTCATAGATAAAGTAGGTGCAAATTGCGTAGAAGCATGTTTCATTATGGAACTTGGATTTTTAAATGGCAAAAAGGGCATAAAAGCACCTGTGTATTCTGTTATAGAAATAGACTAATGACTAACCTTCAATTTACTTCCCATGAGAAAGAGATACTTGTTCATAAAATCCAAAACTATTTTGAAAATGAACTCTCTGAAGAAATAGGTCAATTTGATGCAGAGTTTCTTTTAGACTTTTTCTCAAAAGAGATAGGTGGGTATCACTACAATCGTGGACTGCAAGATGCACGTACACTTATAGAAGAAAATACTCAAAACCTTTCACAAACCTTTTATGAGATGGAAGAGGCTACAGAGTTTGTAAAAAGCTAAAGTACTAATTTGATATAATCTTATTTATTATAATAAAAGAGAAATACATGAACTTACATAAAGAAATATATATCCCAAAACCTAGTCCTCATGACCCAGATAATCATGGACACTTTGCTAGTACTAAAAATTGCCAAAGCGGTTATGGTGGGCGTTTTGTGCCTGAGACACTTATGCCTGCACTAGAGCAGTTAAGAGATGACTATGAATCAGTACGTTTTGACAAAGAGTTCTGGCTTGAAGTAGACTACTACTATAAAAACTATGTGGGTCGTCCCTCTGCACTTTATTTTGCAGAGAACCTCTCTAAAGAATTAGATGCAAAAATTTACCTCAAACGCGAAGACTTAAACCACACAGGAGCTCACAAAATAAACCACTGTGTAGCTCAAGCCGTTTTAGCTAAAAGACTTGGTAAAAAGAAAATTATTGCAGAGACTGGTGCAGGTCAACATGGAGTGGCTACTGCTACTGTAGCTGCTCTTTTTGGTCTAGAGTGTGAAGTATTTATGGGTGCTAAAGATGTGGAACGTCAGAAACTCAATGTTTTTCGGATGAAACTCCTTGGTGCTAAAGTACACGCTGTTGAGTCTGGAAGTAAAACCCTCAAGGATGCCATGAACGATGCTATAAGACACTGGGTAACTAATGCTAGAGATACTTACTATCTTATAGGTACAGTTGCGGGACCTCACCCCTACCCTATGATGGTACGTGACATTCAGTCTATTATTGGATGGGAAGCCAAAGCACAACTTGATGTTATAGAAGGTTGTCTTCCTGACAAGGTCATTGCTTGTATCGGCGGTGGTTCAAATGCACTGGGTATATTTAACCATTTTTTACAAGATGAGAGTGTAGAGTGCATCGGTATAGAGGCTGGTGGAGAGGGACTTGAATGTAAACATGGCTGTTCATTAGAGAAAGGAAGCCCTGGCGTACTTCATGGACAGTTAAGCTACCTTCTTCAAGATGAATATGGACAGATTCAAGAAGCACACTCCATTTCAGCAGGGCTTGACTACCCTGGTATTGGTCCTGAACATGCATTCTTGAAAGATGAAAACATCGTAACCTATGACCACATCACTGATGATGAAGCAATGGATGCATTTGTATGGCTATCTCAAGCTGAGGGTATCATTCCTGCATTTGAGAGTTCACACGCAATAGCTTACCTCAAAAAAATGAGACCCAAAGAGGTAAAAGGAAAAACCATTTTAGTCAATCTCTCTGGACGTGGTGACAAAGATATGATACAGGCACAAGATATACTAAAAGAACAATTTAATTAATAACAACTATTTAAGGATAAATATGAATTTTAATATTACTACAGAAGCAATATCGAACATTAAAAGTAATTTAGAGATTATCATCGTTATAAATGGTGATACAAAACATCAATTTGTACAAGATAAAAAACTTCTCAAAAAAGCAGGTTTTTCAGCTAGTCAGGATGAAGTGTGTCATCTTATAGAGAAAAAACGACTCTATGTAGGTGCAGAATCACTTAAAGGAATAGCTATTCGCCCTGCTATCGCAACTGCATTACGTTCCCTTATAGGTAAAAAAGCCTATAAAAACATTAAAGTTGCCACTTACCTAAGTCATCCAAGATGTACAGCATCACTTAGGGCAATGGTTGAAGGTATCGTACTTGGAAGTTATACATTTACAACTTATAAAAGTGAAAAAGTGAAATCTTCTGTTAAAAATATTGAGATCTCTTTAGAAGGTTATAATGAACATGAAATTACCGCAGAAGTTGCAGCTAGAGCTATACATAATGGTGAAATTTCAGCAAATGCTACAAACTTTACTAGAGATATTGTCAACACAACACCTGATGACTGTTATCCTGAAATAATGGCTCAAATTGCTGAGTCTATGGCAAAAGAGAATGGGCTTAAGTGTAATATTCTTAAACCTAAAGTACTTAAAAAAGAGAAGATGGAGACACTTCTAGCTGTTGCTCGTGCAAGTCGTCATAAACCAAGAGTGATACATCTTACACATAAACCTAAAAATCCTGTTGCAGTTATCTCTTTAGTAGGTAAAGGGCTTACTTATGATTCAGGAGGGCTTAGCCTTAAGCCTTCTGACTACATGGTAGGTATGAAATCAGATAAGAGTGGTGGCTCTGCTGTACTAGGTATTATGAAAGCAGTTTCAGAGATGAATCTTCCTATAGAAGTGCATGGTTTTGTAGGTGCAGTGGAAAATATGATAGGTGGAGATGCTTACAAACCTGATGATGTACTTACTGCTAAAAATGGTAAAACTATAGAGATACGTAACACAGATGCAGAGGGTCGTTTAGTTCTTGCAGATACACTTTGCTATGCACAACAAGAGGTTAAAGCAGACTACCTTTTAGATTTTGCAACACTTACAGGTGCTTGTGTAGTAGGTGTAGGTCACTATACATCTGGTATTATGGGTCATGATGATGATATAAAAGAGCTTGTCTCTTATGGGGCAAAAGTATCTGGTGAGCTTGCAACAGAACTTGACTTTAACAATTATCTTAAAAAAACTATCAAAAGTGAAATAGCAGATGTATGCAATATTTCAAATACACGTTATGGTGGAGCCATTACGGCTGGACAGTTTCTTTCAGAGTTTATTGATAAAAAACATAAAAATAAATGGGCGCACATAGACATTGCAGGACCAGCCTTTGTAGAGCATACATGGGGAGAAAATCCTCATGGTGCTTCAGGTGCTGGAGTAAGAATGACTATTCGTCTTATTGAAAAAATCATACGTTCTAAACAAAATAACAAATAAAATATTTCTATTTTCCCTCTAAAGTAAAATATATACTTATGAGGGGTTTTATCTAAGGCTAATAAAACATTATTTAAATATAATAAAAATATTTTTTCATTCCTTAAGGACATATTCAATGCTTTACCTTTATATACTTATTTTTGTACTGATATTTTTAATAATTGCAGGTTATCTATATTTTACCTCTAAACTTGAAGAACAAAAGGATTTTTATGAAAAAAAGCTATTTGATCTTCCAAGAAAATTTTTAGAAAAAACTCCTTCTAAAGTCATTCAAAAAGAAAAAGATAAGAAAACTTCTTCTGTTTCAGAAAAAAATTCTTTAAAAAATGAAGAAATATCTTTAAAAGATGGAGAAAATAGTCTAGAAAAAAAGAAAGTTGTTGATGATGAAAATAAAATTATCACCTCTGCTGATTTTATAATTTTCAAAGGCTCTAAACTCTTACTTGTTGAGGATAACTTTATTAATCAAAAGATTTTTATCAGTATTTTAAATAAATCAGGTATTGATATTACGATTGCTAATAATGGAAAAGAAGCCATTGATTTGATTTTCAATAATGAAAAGGTCTTTGATCTTGTACTTATGGATATTAATATGCCCATTATGGATGGATATGAGGCAACAAAAAGAATAAGAGATAACCACTATTTTGAAAAATTACCTATTGTCGCATTTACAGCCTTTACACAAGGAAAAGAGATAAATAAAATGATTAAGCTAGGAGTAAACGCTTATATTACAAAACCCCTTAAAGTAGATAAACTTTATTCTGTACTTAGTACTTATTTAGGTACATATACGAAAGAAATATCTCTCTTTGAAAGTATTAAAACAGAAGGTTTAGATATAAAGTTTGGACTTACTATGGCAAATGAAGATGAAAACGGATATAAACAATCACTTAGAGAATTTGTTGTACTTTATAAAAATATGATTGAGACTATGCCAAAATGGATAGAAGCAAAAGAGTCTGACCGTATTTTATTTGTCTGTACAAATATGGGAGATATACTCAAATATATTGGTGCATACGAGTTACAGGACATTGTATTTAGAATGAAAAAAATTTATATTTACAAAACAGCACATAGAGCAGATGAGTTTAAAGAAATCTTTCCTCAAAAGCTTGAGAGATTAATTCATGCCATAGAAAGATATCTTTCAAGTAGATAAATAAAAAGGGTAACTAACTTACAATGAAATTTTTAAACCTAAGTAAATTTTTAATATTATTTTCTTTAATAAACACTATAACTTTAGTATCTGATGATAATATAACAGATACTAAATATGAAATCCTACATACAAATAATTTAACAAGTGATTCTGGACCTAATGATTTAGGTCCTACAGGTGATCTTCAATTTATATACACAAATCTAAGTAAAAATTATAATATAAATATAAAATGGGAATTATTTGTTAATGGTGATCCAAAAGATACAACTACAATAAGCACTAATCCTAATAACATAAGAATAGATGCACTACATCTCTCTTATATTCAAGGTGAAAAACTTAAATATGGTGGAGGGATTCAAATACTCGGTAACCTTGGTGGTGCTACCGTACAAAACCTAATTCATAATATAGCAAAGGAATCAAAAATACCAGAAAATTATCCTTCAGGATATACAATTACCCCAACAATTAACTTTGAATACAAAAACTTCTTTTTTGAAGAGAATGTACAACTATTTATTAAAGGTGACGTACCCATAATTTTTAAAAATGGTATTATTGAACTTTACACCATAGTCAATCTTATTAGTAATGATATTTATGATACTGGCATAAATAGTGAACTCGGTTTAGCTATTGATTGTAAAATATACCCTGATATGCCAGAGTTTTCAGGGTATCCAATTAGAGATTTTAAAACATGTACACCTAAGATAAAATCATTAATAGAATATAAAAATATTTATTTATTTTTGGATCTACCACTTATAAATAGAGATATTCAAAATTCTGTATTAGGATTAGGTTATAAATTTTAAAGAACATACCTATTTCTCACCAATATTTCGATAAAATCGCACTATTAATAGTATAGAGGGAACTTCTAACTAAAGGCAATACCCTACATATTAAATATATAACTTTAAGGAATACCATGGGACTTGGAATAGGACTTGTTGGACTACCAAATGTAGGAAAATCTACAACTTTTAATGCACTAACTAAAGCACAAAATGCAGAGAGTGCAAACTACCCGTTTTGTACAATTGAACCAAATAAAGCAGTTGTACCTGTACCAGACAAAAGGTTAGATGCATTAGCTAAAATAGTAAACCCAGAAAAATTACAATACTCTACACTAGACTTTGTTGATATTGCAGGTCTTGTAAAGGGTGCGAGTAAAGGTGAAGGTCTTGGAAACAAATTTTTAGGAAACATTCGTGAAACTGAAGTTATTTTACACATTGTAAGATGTTTTGAAGATCCAAATATTGTTCATACAGAAGGTTCCATTGACCCTATTCGTGATGTTGAGATAATAGAGTATGAGCTTTTACTTGCAGATATGGATGCAATTGAGAAGCGTATTGCTATGCTTAGTAAAAAAGCTAAGGGCAATGATAAAGAAGCCAAAGAGCAACTTGTTATCGCCGAATCACTTTTAAAACATGTAGAAGAGGATCAACCTGTTTCTACTTTTGAAGAGATAGAAAGTGATGAGTTCAAAGCGATGAACAAAGAGTTACGTTTACTTACAAGTAAAGAGATTATCTATGGTGCAAATGTAGATGAAGATGGTTTAGAGGAGGACAATGCGTTTGTTCTTAAACTTAAAGAGTATGCTACTACTAGAAATTCTGAAGTGATTAAACTTTGTGCAAAAGTTGAAGAAGAGATGGTTGACTTTGATGATGATGAGAGAGATGAGATGCTTACAGATCTTGGTGTCACTGAGTCAGGTCTTGAACAAATCATCCATAAAGGTTTTGACAAACTAGGACTTATGAGTTACTTTACAGCAGGTGTAAAAGAGGTACGTGCTTGGACTATTCGTAAAAACACTACGGCACCTAAAGCTGCCGCTGCTATACATAATGACTTTGAAAAAGGGTTTATTCGTGCAGAAGTTATAGCCTATGATGACTATATTGAGTTTAGTGGAGAGCAAGGTGCAAAAGAAGCTGGTAAAAACAGACTAGAGGGTAAAGAGTATATTGTTCAAGATGGTGATGTTATGCACTTTAGATTTAACGTATAAAGCTAACAGTTAAAAGAGGTTTTTATGATAAAAAAAATACTATTTGCAAGTTTGATTAGTTTAGTGTTTGTAGGTTGTGACAGTAAAAAAGGGGCATTCCTTGAAACTGTAGCAACTAACAATGATGTACCTACAGCAGTGGCTAAACTTGTTACAACAATAAAAGCCAAAGAGCTTACACATTTTCAAACGATTGATCATGCTAAAAATGCAAAAGATGCAGGGCTTAGACTAAAACCAGAAACCATAGTAATATTTGGAAATCCTAAAATGGGAACACTACTCATGCAGTGTAACCCTTCTATAGGGCTTGATTTACCACTACGTATGCTCTTTTCTACAGACTATGAAGGTAAAACTACCATTACTTACACCAACCCAGAGTACTGGTCACTTAAGCACAATATTAAAGATAAAAATTGTTTAGAGATTATCAAAAAAGCTCACATGGCACTACAAAACTTAGCAGAAGAAGCTGCTAAAAAATAAAAAGGTATTTTATGAAAAAAATTTTTCTTCCTCTAATCACATGCTCTGCTCTTATACAAGCAGCTACTGGTTGTCTTTTAGTACAATCAGATGATATGAATGTCACATGGACAGCGTACAAAACCTTTGCTAAAGTAGGTGTAAAGGGTCAATTTACCTCTGTAAACTATACACCCATAGCAAAAGAGGGTAAAAACTTTAAAGCCTTATTTATAGGCTCTACAGTAACTATAGACAGCACTCATATTACAACAGGTCTTAATGAGAGAGATAATACATTAGTAAGAATGTTTTTCAAAAAACTTAAAAGCCCTACTATTAAAGCTAAAATAGTATCTATAAAATCTGATGCACATATAAGAGGTAAACCTCGTACAGGTATGATGGATACGCTCATTACACTAAATGAAAAAACCATAACTGTTCCTATGAATTTTCATTATGAAAAAGGTCACCTTCAAGCAACAGGTACTATTGACCTCTTTGATTTTGCAGCAAAAGCACCTCTAGCAACTATTAATAAAAGTTGTTATGATTTACACGATGGTAAAACATGGAATGATGTAACAATAGGTTTTAGTACCACTATAGAAGCGACCCTGTGCAATGTTCAAATAAAAAAGTAGGATAAACTTTGAAAACAAATGATATATTATATAAAATCAAAAAAGCACTAAGTCTCACACAAGAAGAGATACTTGAAGTATACAAACTTGTAGATTATTCTATAGATGCATCACAGTTAGACTCACTACTTAAACGTAAACAAGATAAAACATTTAAAATTTGTACCTATGAAGAACTTGGTCTTTTTTTAGATGGATTAGTCATTTTTAAACGTGGGCCAAGTCCTAAAAAAAATGATGCAAATGAGATGATAGAACTAACCAATAACCTCATACTAAAAAAACTTCGTATTACCCTAGAACTTAAAGAACCTGAAATAGAAATTATCTTCTCACTTGGTGATGTAACACTAACTAAACAGCAACTCGCTTCACTTTTTCGTAAGGAAAACCATAAGAATTTCAAAATCTGTTCAGATGAATTGCTCATGGCATTTTTAGATGGTATGGATGAGTTTTACTTTACAGGAGAGGAAGAGTAGCCTCTCTCATAACAATTCTATGAAAAAATCTCTTCAAATAGTAAAAAATCACATACTAAAAAAAGAGGAGATTTTAAAAAGCATACACAACATCCACCCTGACCTCTCACACCTATCTATAGAAGAGATACTCTCTTACTTTAAAACTAATAATCTAGAAGACTTAAAGAATCATATCAAGTCTATTAGGCAGCAGCAAGTCCCCTTGGTTAAGGAACTACTAAAACCATGCTCCTGTGTTGACCGTAAAGGTCGTATTAAGGATCTTTATACAAGTGAAGTATTAGCAATAGAAGAGAAGAAGAGAGTAAAAAAAGAAAAGAACATTCAACTAAGTATTTACTCTTGCCCTAGTAACCAAGGATGGCACTTAACAAGTGTTTAATACTCTAATAGACATCTTGCAAAACCTATCGGAAACGATGGCTTTAGCCTCGTCACATGGTGAAGCTGAAGCATCACTTCCAAGTTTTGAAAGAACTCTAATTATCTTCTATTATGATACATCAAGATAAAATAGTAAATAAAGAGATTAGTAATATTATGTAGAGATAAAGAAAATTTTATAAAATAAGAACAGTGAGAGAAGCTCTCACTGTTAGAAGGGAGTGGATAATAGGATTATCCTACCATCGCTTCTAGTTCGTCTTTAGAGACTTTGTTGAAGTTTAGGTATTTATAAATTTCATCTGTCATCTCTGGTTTAATTTTGTCAGCAACTACCTCTGCGTACTCAGCAGCAGTTGGTAATTTACCTTTAAGTGCAACAACAGCAGCAAGCTCAGCAGAACCAAGATACACTTGAGAACCTTTACCAAGTCTGTTATCGAAGTTTCTTGTAGATGTTGAGAATACCCATGCATCTTTTGCAACAGCAGCCTGGTTACCCATACATAGTGAACATCCAGGAACCTCTGTTCTAGCTCCAGCCATACCAAATACTGAGTAGTAACCCTCTTCTTGAAGTGTTTTCTCATCCATTTTAGTTGGAGGACAGATCCATAGTTTGTTTGCAACCGCACCCTCACCTCTTAAGATCTCAGCGTGCGCTCTGAAAAGACCGATGTTTGTCATACAAGAACCAACGAATACTTCATCAATATCTGTTCTTAATCCTGACTCATGAATTTCACTTAATGTTTTAACATCATCTGGATCATTTGGACACGCTAGGATTGGTTCTGTAATTTTATTCATATCAATTTCGATAACAGCAGCGTATTCAGCGTCAGCGTCAGCTTTAAGAAGTTCTGGGTTTGCTATCCAGTCTCTCATTTTGTCAGCTCTTCTTTGAAGTGTTGCTTTATCTTCATACCCTTGGTTGATAAGCTCTTCGATAAGTACAATATTTGACTCTAAGTACTCAATGATAGGCTCTTTATCAAGATATACAGTACATGCAGCAGCAGAACGCTCAGCAGATGCATCTGAAAGCTCAAATGCTTGCTCACATTTAAGTTGCTCAAGACCCTCAATTTCAAGAACTCTACCAGAGAAGATATTTTTCTTACCCGCTTTAGCAACGGTTAAAAGACCATCTTTAATCGCTTGGTGAGGGATAGCATTTACCATATCTCTAAGCGTAATTCCTGGTTGCATCTCTCCACAAAATCTAACAAGAACAGACTCTGGCATAGTAAGTGGTAGCATACCTGTTACACCTGCAAATGCAACAAGACCAGAACCAGCTGGGAATGAGATACCTATTGGGAATCTTGTGTGGCTATCTGCACCTGTTCCTACTGTATCAGGAAGACATAGTCTGTTTAACCATGAGTGGATTACACCATCACCTGGTCTAAGGATGAAACCTTTTCTTGATGTCCAGAACTCAGGAAGTGTGTGCTGAAGTTTAATGTCTGCCGGTTTTGGGTACGCTGCTGTGTGACAGAATGATTGCATAACCATATCTGCACCAAAGCTAAGTGCAGCAAGATCTTTTACTTCATCTCTTGTCATTGGTCCCGTTGTATCTTGAGAACCAACAGTTGTTGCTATTGGCTCACAGTATGTACCTGGTTTAACACCTTCGATACCACACGCTTTACCAATCATTTTTTGAGCCAGAGTAAACCCTTTACCGTTATCAGCAGGAATATCAGGAGTCATGAAGATATCTCCAGCGTCCATACCAAGAGCTTCTCTTGCTTTTGCTGTTAGACCTTTACCAATGATAAGTGGAACACGCCCACCCGCTCTCATCTCATCTGGAAGTGTATTTGGCTCTATTTTGAACTCAGAAACTACTGCTCCATCTCTCTCTATTACACCATCAAAAGGTTTAACTGTAATAACATCACCAGTCTCAAGCTCACCTACAGGTGCTTGAATAGGGATACATCCACTATCTTCTGCTGTGTTAAAGAAGATTGGTGCAATGATGTCACCAATGACAATACCACCTGTTCTCTTACCAGGAATATTTGGAATATCTCTACCCATGTGCCATTGAACAGAGTTGATACCTGATTTTCTAGATGATCCAGTTCCTACAACATCTCCAACATACGCTAATGGGTGACCTTTTTTCTTCAACTCTACCATAGTATCTAGTGGATTGTCCATTCTATTAATTAAGAATGAGTTTGCGTGAAGAGGTACATCAGCTCTTGTAAATGCTTCAGAAGCTGGAGAGAGGTCATCTGTATTTGTTTCACCAGGGATTTTGTATACAGTTACTGTAATCTCTTTTTCCATTTCTGGTTTGTTAAAAAACCACTCCGCATTTGCCCAAGATTCAACGATCTCTTTTGCCAAGGCATTTCCACCGTCCATAAGTGCTTTAACATCATTAAATGAATCATAAACAAGAAGTGTGTTTTTAAGCTCTTTAGCTGCTGATTCAGCCACTGCTGAGTCACTTGATGTCAATGCATCTACAAGTGGAGAAACATTAAATCCACCTAACATTGTTCCTAGAATTTCTGTTGCTTGTACTGCATTAATAGTATCACAAGTAACATTACCTTGAACAATATCATTTAAAAAAGCTGCTTTAACATAAGCTGCATCATCAACACCTGCTGGTACTTTTTGCGTAAAAAGCTCCATTGCATAATCTGCCTCTGCAACTGGAGAAGCTTTAAGTAATTCAACTAAATCAGCTACCTGATCTGCTGTAAGTGCAAGAGGTGTAACACCAAGTGTTGCACGCTCATCTGTATGAGTTCTATAATCTGCTAGTAATGACATTAATGTCTCCTATGTAGTGTAATATTTTGTAGGTTGATATTAACAGAATTGTTGTTTATTTTAGTTTCTATAAGTTATAGGCATGAAAGAGATAATATTTTTGTATCGGATGGTTACATGAGAAGCGTTAAAAATATGAACGGCTTCATGTTTTTTAGCATTTTAGACTATCTCTCTGTTACCTTTTGCATTAGGTGGAGAGAGTACACCCTTGGCTTCAAGTTGTTCTATGATATTTGCCGAGCGGTTGTACCCTATCTGTAGTTTACGCTGAAGGTAGGAGATAGAAGTTTTTTTATCTGTAAGTATGATACTCTTTGCCTCTTCATAAAGTGCATCCAATGCTACATCTTTATTTTCACCACTACTTGCAGTCGTACCACCTACAACCAAATAACTCTCATCATACTCTGGCAGACGCTGTGCTTTTAGAAACTCCACAATATCGTCTATCTCATCTTCTGTATTCCATGGAGCATGAATACGTACAAGTCCTGTAGAACCAGGAGGAGTAAAAAGCCCATCTCCACGTCCTAGAAGGCTCTCTGCACCCATAGCATCTAAAATTACTTTTGAGTCAATTCTTTGACCTACTCTATAGCTAAGTCTTGAAGGTAAATTCGCTTTTATCAGTCCTGTTACAACATCAACACTTGGTCTTTGTGTCGCAACAATAAGGTGTATACCACAAGCTCTTGACTTTTGTGCAAGACGAGCAATAGAGAGTTCAACCTCCTTACCACCGTTCATCATCAAGTCTGCAAGTTCATCAATCACAACTACGATGAAAGGAAAAGTCTCTGCTGAACCATCTTTTTTAACCTTCTCATTATAATTTTCAATATTCTTCGTACGACTTTCAGCCATAAGCTTATAACGACGCTCCATCTCTCCTACCATATTTGCAAGTGCAGCAATGGCTTTAATAGGCTCAGTAATTACAGGAGTAATAAGATGAGGAATGTCATTATACATAGAGAATTCCAACATTTTAGGGTCTATAAGCATCAACTTCAAATGATTGGGGTCATTACGATAAAGCAGAGAGAGTATCATAGCATTAATACCTACAGACTTACCAGAACCTGTCGTACCTGCGATAAGAAGGTGAGGTAACTTTTTAAGGTCTGTTATAAATGGTTTACCAACGATGTCCTTTCCAAGTGCAACTGTAAGTGAAGACTTAGACTCTTTAAATATACGATCTTCTAGTATTTCACGTAAGTAAATTGTCTCTATTTTCTCATTGGGAATCTCTATACCTACCACATCACGCCCAGGGATAGGTGCTTGAATACGTATTGTCTCAGCTGAAAGTGCCATAGCAAGATCATCTTGTAAATTTAATATTTTAGATACCTTTACATTAGGAGCTGGTTTAAATTCAAATGTAGTAACTAATGGACCTGAGTATGTACGTATTACATCACCATCTACTTTAAAATGCTTTAGCTTAGCGAGTAACTCTTCAATTTTTTTATCTATTTCTACTTCATTGATTTTTTTTGTTGCTTTAGGTGCTTTTTGTAAAAAATCTAGTTTGGGTAATTTAAAGTTTTTAGGTTTATCTATATTACCTTTTTCTATTTGATCCATAAGTTTAGAGTTCTCTTCTAGCTCTTCAACTATTTCTACATTTGAATTTAAAGCAAGAGTGTGTAATGCTTCTTTTTTTTCAATTTCTGATTTTTCTACTTTTGTTTGTTGTTTTGCATTCTCTTTATCTTTTATGGTATCGACAATTGTTTTAGGTTCTTTTCTAGCTCTTATAGGCTTTTTATCTACTGCTTTTCTTTTTATTTTTATCGCTTTTATTTCATCCTCTTTTTTACGTTCCATTAAGGGCATTAACTCATCTTCTAAAGGGGTAGAGGTGAAAGTAGCTAATGATGATATTTTTTCTTTTATAAATTTCAATGGTAGCATTAGTTTAGTTAACCCTACACGCCATAAGTCACTATCTGAATTTTCTTGATTTAAGTCACTAAAAGAGAAATCATCATCTATAATAAAAAGCAAAGAGAGCATAACACTCATAAGCCACAACATCCAAAGACCAGCCTGACCGATGTAAGGATGAAGAAAAGTGGTAACTTGAGTACCGACATAACCTATATTTTCTGTCTGCAGTACTAAAGAGAAAAAAATTATAAGTGCCACTAAAAAAAGTAACCATCCCATATAAAAATCCCATTTTTTACGTACAGTTACATCGGTATAGAGTTTATAGAAAGGGTAAAAAAGAATAAAAATATTGATATATGCAAAGTAACCAAATAGATGGATGTTTGTAGTCCCTATTTTTTCTCCTATGTTACCCACCAGAGAGGTTTCAAGAAATATAGTTGAGAAAGCCGCATAAAAAAATAGTATAGATGTAATGATAATTGTAATTTTCAAAAGTGTTTCCTGAAAGCTTGATATTAATTAATGAAGATATTATAACCAATATAGTTATATTTTTACTTTTAGAACGATTATAATCACTATTTAAGGCTTGTAGTGTATAATCTTTTTTACATTTAATTATGTATGCCGCAGTGATGGAACTGGTAGACTTGGTAGACTCAAAATCTTCTGCTTTAGGGCGTGTCGGTTCGAATCCGACCTGCGGTACCATTGATAGAACGTTTTTTGAGAAAAGCTCAACAAAACTACGTTAACACTGTGTTTCACTCAGCGTGAAGCTCAAACGACTAGTCGTTTTAAAGCACTAGTGCGTGAACCTGCTGTTGAAGCAAACCTAGTGTTAACGTAGCAAAGATGAAACTTGTTCATTTTACGTCCTGTCCACTCGCGGGCGTAGCTCAGTGGCTAGAGTTCCTGCCTTCCAAGCAGGCTGTCGAGGGTTCGAATCCCTTCGCCCGCTCCACTTTCTAACAATAAACACCAGTTGGTAATATTCTTATTTTTTCAACCATTTTGGGCTAAAAACAGATGCATCCACTTTAATATCTGCTTCTACCTTTATCGCTACCTTTTCTCTATTTGGCTCAAAGCGTTTATATTTACCATTTTTCTTTTTAGTTGAATAGCTCACATCCCGAAGAATGACTCCATTCCACTCATAAAAATCCCAAGACTCACTCTCTTTATAATGCTTTACCATTTTACCTGCAACGCTCTCATTAACCACAATAGACGCATGTGGGTACATCACTGCCAACCATCCTGAATCTTTATAGGCTTTTGATGCTAAACACTTTTGCCGTATACGATGAGGGTCATCAGAAACTTTGTTTTTCTTCACATTATAGTAGTAACGGTGATTATCCTTCCAAAGTCTTTCATACTTTTTAACTTTTTTTGGCAAAGGTTTTCCACCAAATTTTGAGACTTGATAGCCTACTTCGTAAGCCACATTACCATAATTATCCCAATAGTAAGTTACTTCTTCCTCCACATACGAAGGATTACTTCTGCTTCCACTTGCCTTGCCATTAGAATCAATATGTAGTTTAGCATGCATAGAGTACTTTCTTTTCTCGTAAGTAATCTTTCCTGATTTTACTTTGTAGGGATGGAACTCTTGTGCTTGCAACATGCTCATACTTAACAAAACTATAAAACTAAACCATATTTTTTTCATTATTCACTCCTTTAATTTTATTTGCAACCACTTTTATTTTTTGCCATAGAAAAATATATGGTTACAGCATCACCAAGACCATTTGCAAAGCCACCTAGACTTCCAGCTAGTCCATGCTTTCCACCTAGCATCATATTTACAAAAGCCTCATTAATAGATAATGCTTTAGCAGCTTCACCTTGACCTGCACAAGCCAAAGCAGAAGAAGCACCTCCTACTATGTTTGGTGACATTGCAAATGCAGCTGCACCTGCTGAACAGGCTACATCATTAGCAAAAGCTTCTGCTGCTTTTAATAAAGCACAATAATCTTCATAAATTAGTGAAAATGTCATAACACTTAATTCAGATAGACTTACACCACCAAGTAATCCTGTAGCATACATACCTATACTAGTAAGAGACTCCTGAATCGCACTTTCTGTTGCTGCTCCATATTGTCCATTATTTAGAACCGATACTATTTGATAATTTTTTAAATTTATTTCAAGCCATCCATCTTGCTTATCTTTACCTGTAGGGAAAAGCCATAGTTTATTACTATTTTTATATCTTTTTATTATTGATATAGATATATTTTCATCTGTCATCCACTTAAGCGTACTCTCTTTATCTCTTGCAGGTAAAAATACAAATTTCAAATTTTTACGCTCATTCCAAAACTCTATAACCCCTTTTCCATTTGGTATCACTTTTGCTTCTGCTTCTGAATTAAAAATCCCACTCATGATATTAAATGAATGCGTAACATTCTCTTCCCCATACACATCACTAAAAACATTACGAAGATCAAGAGAACTAATTAATGTTTTATCTGCTGTCTTTTCCATCATTGCCATTATAGTGCGAGGTGTTTTATGACGCTTTGCCTCTACTTTTAACACCTCTTGCAAGTGTGCTTCATACTTAGTCTGTAAGCCTATAAATTTATAAATCTTAGCTCTATTTGACCACTGTAATTGTGAAAGAGAATCAATCTTTTTTATATTTTTAAATTTATCAATACGAGTATTTTCCATAGTTTTCAAAGTCTCTTCAGAAAGATCAGGAGACGCAAAAGCAAAGGTAAAAAATAACTCTTCAACTTTTTGACCTTTTTTAAACTCAAAAGTATATTTATCAAGAGATTCAGTTCCACTGTAGAGTTTTACTTCAAGTTTTTTAGGTACTATTTTTCCCTCTAGTTTAATATCATAATCCTCTATCCCATTTTCACCATAGAAGTAAAGTTTTAAAATATCTTTTCCATTTTTATCTTTACCTTGTCCAAACCAGATATCTACAGGCATATTGGAAACACTTGACAACTTTACATATTTACTTATAAGTGTTACAGACTTCACAGTATCACCAGTAGCACCACTTAAAGAACCTCCCATGCCTCCTATTTGCATAGAGACACTATTTTTCTCTTTTTCATAAAACAATTTCATGCTTATCTCTGCACTCGCACTGTTAAGTGGTGAATTTGTAGAGGGATTGGAGAGATCCAACTCTTCTTTAAGTGCCTTGATTGATTTAAGGAATGGGAAAACAAGACTTTTTTTCTTACTACCTTCACCCCATTCTATGTAAGGCACTTTCTTCTGCTTTACCGTAACACCTTTTGCCATACTTAAAAGAGATTCTTTTCCTTTCTTTGTCAATGAATAATAGCCAGTTTTGATAAGTATGTTTTTAGATTTTAGTATAGTATATATACTGTTTACCATTTCATATTCTGTACCCCACCCTTGAGTAAACATTGATTCTACAGAGTATAAAGATTTATCATAATAAGCAGGAACCCACTGAATCTCATGCAGTGCTTTTATGGCGTCATCAACTGTTTTAATCTTGGCAAACTTTTCACTTCCTACATAACTTACAGGAAGAGGCGTGATCTCTTGTGCCAACTCTTTTGTAGAATCTAAAGAGACTTTTCGTTTAGATATTTTAGAAGTCTGTTTTGATTTATAAATTTTATCTTGTCGTACTTTTTTCAATATTTTTTCCAGTTCTGATATATAGTAATCTTGATCAAGTTTGATCCTCTTACCTAAAAGATAATTCTCTTTTTTAGAAAGTTTATTTACTTTTTTCAGATCAAACTCATACTGCAAATCTGGAAAAACAGAAGATAGAAGATAGAGTGATTTCTTTTTATCTATAGTGTTAAGATCAAAAAGAAGTAAACAACGTTTTTGTGAACCATCTAAAACCAAATTTGTACACCCTAATAGACGCGAATCACTCTTTGCATTTGGTCCTACAAACTTCTTAGAGTCTTTTGTTGCTTTACTACTGTTGCTAAAACCACCCAAACCTCTATGTGTAGCTTGATTACCCATCATTTTGGAAGCTCGTCCTTTAAGGTTTTGTGTTTTGGCATTTGAAAGTACCATCAGGTCATGGACTCTAGTTGCAGTTAAATCCTTCTCATCATCTAGCGTAATATCAACCAAAAGTGCCTTGTGTGAACGACCGTCTATATGTGTTGTAACAGAGATATTATTGATAGCTAGTTTAATTTTATCACCATCAACTTCTATCAATTTTGTACTACTCTTTTCTTCTGCTACAGGCTCTTTGGTTAATTTAATCTCTCTATCTTCACCCTTTAACTCTACGATGAGTGACTGTGGACTATTTTTAAACTCTCTTGGAATTTGGAAGACCAAAGCAAAGCTATTGTGTGATCCTGGAGCCAAAGATATCTCTCTATAGAGACCTAGAGGTATCCTTGCAGTGATAGGATGGGGTGAAAGCATCCAATCACCTTTATTTGTATGAATTTTCAGATAAAAACGTTTTTGTGGATCCAAAGCCAAAAGTGCATTGACCTGACTCTCCATCTGTACATTTATCACCTCAAAAACATCCTCTTTTTCTGCTTTGACACCCACAAGCTCAGATTCAAACTTTCGAGATAAAACAGAAAGGGAAAAAGCATCACTTAGTTTTTTAGGACTCGTCTTAGGTAATTTTTCAGCATCGACTCTACGGTACTTCATCTCACCTATAATCGGTAGATCAATATGCCCATAAGCAGTGTCATAGTAGTGTAAAGAGAGTGATTCAATAGGTTTATTTGGTATTTTAAAGACTAAAACCCCCTCTTTTGGCTCTCCACTCTCTACAGATAGTTCAAATTCATCTATCTGTGTTAATGGCTTTTCAAGTGCCCAGGTAAGAGGGTAAAACGGTACTTCATATGAATTATTGACTCTAATGAAAAGATGGTTTTTTAAATTTGGTATTTTATAGGTTGGAATTGCCTCTTTGTACGTATAACTCTCATTACTTTTATTTAGCCATCCGCTTGGATGTTTTGAACCATCTTCCAGCACAGCTACTTTTTGTGATTTAAGTTGGTTTATCAGTTTCATATCCAATACAAGAAATTGATCTTTATTCCCTGCACTCATACCCTTTAATCTATCAAAAATATATGCCTTTGGAAGCTCAATCTTTACCGCACTGTTTTCTCCCTGTACTGTTTTGTTATGATCATCAAGGAGAGGAATAATCTTTTGCAAACGCACCTCTTTAAGTGGTGTGTCATCACCATAGATCTTTTTGGCGTTACTATAGTTATAGCTTTTTTCATCTGCTTGAAATCTACTGACACCATAAGCAATGTCTGCTACCTTCTTAACAACTTCATCTCCTTGAATTAATGGAAAGTTTACCTCTTTTTCCCCCACAGCTGTAAGTATTGTTCCCAGTTTTTCATTGCGTCTTTTTAGCTTAATACTAACTGTTCCTGCTTCTATCTGTGTAACACTCTTCTCATTTACTTTTTTTGTCACAGTAAGTATCTGCTCTTTTATCTTTTCTATATTTGAACTAACAAAAGCTTCACCACCACTGATAGATGCCAATTCATCTACTGCTTTTTTAGCCTTTTTACTCTCAACCATACCAAGCCAGAAAGTTTGAATACCACTGCGTTTAAAAGCTAGAAGTGCTGCATTTAGCTCTTTTTTCTCTTCCTTGTCAAACTTAAATGCATCTGCTGCAGCATCTGTCACAAAGATGAAATATCTACGGCTAGAAGGAATAACACGAGAAAGTTCCAAACCTTTTTTGATAGCCTTAAGTATCTTAGTGCCTCCTCCTATTTTTAATGCACCAACTCCAGCAAGAAGCTTTGCTTTATCTTTTGTGATGATCTGTAGAGTCTCTACTTCAGAAGCAAAACTGTTTAACTGAATATATGTATCATCAGGTAATGCTTCTATACTCTGGGCAAGCATCTCTTTAAGTTGTTCATACCTGTAGCCACACCCCTCACAGTCTGTTATCATACCTGCATACCGAAGATCCTGAGACCCACTTACATCTATCATATAATTTACAACAGGTTGAGAACCTTCTGCAGTTACCTTACCTCGTTCATAAACCAAACGGTACGCAGTAGAGAGTGTATGACGGATATCATCAAATATCTTGCGTAATTTTTCTTCTGTCTCTCCCTGATAATAAGTCGTTTTTGTCATTTTTGCAATAGTGGTAAGAGATGTTGTATCTGCACTCTTTCCAAAAGCAATAGGATAGATAGGAATCTTACTCTCTTGCACTTTTTGTATCATTTGATCAAAAGTTGCTTTGCTTCCTCTTTTTGTATCGTTATAATTGGCATCTCTTCCATCTGTGAAGAGAACAACAGAGGCACGCGTCTTATCACTAAGCAGTTTCACCCCTTTTATAATGCTGTCATAAAGTGAAGTAGCTCCATTGGGTTTTATTTTAGCTAATTTTTTTAACATCTCTTTACGTGTTTTAGCTTTAATTAGTTTCACTTTAGTATCAAAATCCACCAGTGTAACATGTGCATCTTCAGGTAATTTCTCTATGAACTCTTTTACACTTTTAAGTGCGATCTTCATACTTTTTTTCATGGATCCTGATGAATCCAAAAGTATCACTATATTCATCGGTTCATGTAAACGCTCCAATGATAATACTTTTCCTTTAATCGTACCAGCTTCTAGTGCAGTAAAATCCTCTTTACTCAAATTAATATCTTTTAAGAGATGGGAGAGAGAAAAGTCAACCATAACCCTATTTTCACCATCTTTAGTTACATCATAAACAGCCATTTTTGTTCTAACGTTATCTTTACTTTCAATATGCTGCATTTCATTGTAAAATAGTGGCCACTCTATAGTAGTCATATGATTTGCTACCGCGGGTATAAGGTTACTCCTAAGATGATCTTTTACAAGATAGTAATAGCCATTGTTTAGCCAATACATGGCATCGCCATTGGGAAGATAATCTCCTTTGATATCAAAATCACCGAAAATGCTACCAATGGAGGTGAGTTTTGGAAGTGAGGAGAGGCTATTTTTCATTTTAAGTAAAGCAGGTTTTGTGGAGATAGTTCCAAGCTCTGGTATTTTATAAGGTGTTTTTACCAATGTTAATTTGACTTTGGTTTTACCCCCTAAAGGTTTAATATGCATTTCATGCACGGCTCTGTAAGGGTCAAGGTCATACATGGCATAACTTTTATAGTACTTACTGTCACAAGAGAGTTTACTCTCATACCTAATTCTTACCGCTGTATCTTCTAAGTCTGGCTTCACAGAAATATTGATACCGTTACCTTCTAATATATCAATCTTTAATGTATAATAATGCTTGCCATCAAACTGTGTACGATACATAAGCTCTTTGGCTTTCGCCTCTCCCTCTTCAAATGAGATAACTTGTGGGCTGTTTGAAGTTAAAAAATAATCTCTATAAATATAAAGACGCACTTCAGAACTCCACCCATAATAGATATCAAAATAGGTTTTAACCGTTCCGTTATTTTCTAGATACAAAGTACGCTCTTCATCTGAAAAAAGAAGTTTTGCACCTATATGTTCCAACTTAGCATCTATCTCATCTCTGGATTTTTTATGTGACTCTTCTGTTTTTGTAGGATAACGCAACTGCCAGTATTGACCATTTGTTTTAATTGTATGTTCTGTTTTACTACTGTCTTTGTATTGCAAAGTAGTCTCAGTTACATTAAAATGACTTACTCTTGTATAGTTTTCTATGCCATAGGGATCAAAAGGTGGAGGCATTGTTTTACCTGCTCCCAATGCAACTATTGTAAGTAGTAAACCTACTACTATTGATCTGACTATACACTTCATACCTACTCCTCTATTTTTGTTATAAACCATAAAAAGCTTCCCAAAATTTCTTAAACCAATAAGCTTTACAGAGCAACAGATAGCAGCTTTTAATTTTGCTTCTTTGGTTTGCCATATTTCTATATTTTAGCTAAAAGTTGTAGAAATATGATTAATTTTGCAAAAATGAATACGTTTATATTGAGAGTCATAGTACGCCTTTTTAATGAGGTATAAATAGCATTAAATAGACATTCAATATTTAAGAATAGTAATTGATTTTTCGAATACTTGTTAAAAGTATGTAAAATTGTTATACTTTAGGCTAAATCCACATTATTAATAGATACTTTTGATGTCCATAAAATAAGTGTTTACGCTATAATGGGGTTGTACAAATAGTTGTTCAAACGCTTCGCATTCGAATAACGGGTCCCCTATGTCAGCATAGTTGTCCAAAACTTATGATATAAACTGAATTTTCATAATCATTATTGTTAATTTTAAAACTCTCAAAGTAAACCCTTATAGGTTTTTATACTCCAATGTCTCATTAAAGCGTTTATGATTATAAAATTCAATATAATTTTAAACATTAAAGAGCAAATAATAGAAGTCCACACCCGTGAAAGAGAAAAAAGAGGCATGCACTGGAGTGGTTCAGCTATCTATTTTGATGAGCATGGAGACAAGAATCATACACATGTGTTTGGATAAAGTACAAAACTAAGTAAAATAATTAGGAGATAAACATGAAAGAACTTTCACTTAAAGGAAGAGTATTCCCTTCAGATCTTAACCATCAAGGTAGTGTTTTTGGGGGATGGGTCATGTCTAAAATGGACAAAGCATCAAGTATAGCTGTTGAAAATATCATTAGAGGTAATGCCGTAACTGTACACGTCTCTGAAATAAACTTCAGAAAGCCTATCTACAATGGAGATATTTTTACAATATACACAGAGATTGTAGAATTGGGTACAAGTTCTATTACCATAGATGTAGAAGTAAAAGTCACTAATCATATTACCTATGAAGAGACAGAAGTAACGGATGCTACATTCAAATTTGTCTCTGTCGATGAAAGAGGCAGTTCTACACCACTAAAGTCAATGATAAGACCAAATTTACCAGAGTATATTCAGAAGCTTCTGAACAAATAGATAATACTTCACACTACTTGCTATTATATGTATCAACAGTAGAAGTGATAGCGTAAATTCCTAGTATAACCCATGTAGATATATAACCAAAAAATATTGATAAGATAGCAGATACAAGACCAATTAATATGACGAAGAAAGGGGCAGAGAAACCTTCTTCACCATTTATCTGTGATATTAGTAAAAATATTGCTAGTGAACCTATAGTTCCAATCAGAAAATTAATTATCATAATACTCAACATTGAAAGAGAGTTATACCCTCCTACTTATAATAAGTGAGAGGGTATAAAGTAAATTTAAAGTTGTGGTCCTGCTGAGGAGTAGTCAAATTCACCACCATTATCATCATAACGACGGAAGTTTTTTTGGAACATACCTGCAAGCTTAGCTAGAGATGCATCATACTCTGCCTTATCTTCCCATGTATCTCTTGGGTTAAGAACTTTATTATCTTTAACACCCTCCAATTCTTTAGGAATTTGAAGATTAAATGTAGCGAGCGTATCAAACTCAGCATTATTGATAGAACCGTTTAAGATACCATCTATACATGCTCTTGTATCTTTAATACTCATACGTTTACCTGTACCATAAGCACCACCTGTCCATCCTGTATTTACAAGATATACATTTACACCATGCTCATCTATCTTTTTACCAAGAAGCTTAGCATATTCTGTTGGATGCAATGGCAAAAAGGCTTCACCAAAACATGCAGAGAATGTAGCAACAGGCTCTGTAATACCACGCTCAGTTCCTGCAACTTTAGCTGTATATCCACTTAGGAAATAGTACATAGCCTGCTCTTTACTCAATTTACTTACAGGAGGAAGTACACCGAATGCATCTGCTGTAAGGAAAATAATATTATTTGGATGCCCAGCTTGTAAATCCTCTTTATGATTTACAATATGCTCAATAGGATACGAAACCCTTGTATTTTCTGTTTTTGAACCATCTGTGTAGTCAACATTACCTGCAGGATCAGCTACAACATTTTCTAAAAGAGCATCTTTAACGATAGCCCCAAAAATTTCTGGTTCACTTTTCTCATCAAGGTTGATAACTTTTGCATAACATCCACCTTCAAAGTTAAAGACACCTTCGTTATCCCAACCATGTTCATCATCACCGATTAATGCTCTCTTAGGGTCTGTTGAGAGTGTTGTTTTACCTGTTCCTGAAAGTCCAAAGAAGAGACATACATCATTATCTTCACCTACATTTGCAGAACAGTGCATAGAGAGTTTACCCTCCAATGGCAACCAGTAGTTCATCATAGAGAAGATACCCTTCTTCATCTCACCACCATACCACGTACCACCAATAATAGCAATATTATCTTCTACATTAAAAACCACATATACATCAGAGTGCATATTGTGTTCTTCATATTTTTCATTCACTGTTTTACATGCATTATAGACTGTAAAATCTGGTTTAAAACTCTCTAGCTCTTCTTCGGTTGGACGAATAAACATATTTTTTACAAAGTGTGCCTGCCATGCTACTTCTGAGATAAATCTAACTGAACGCTTACTTGCTGCACTTGCTCCTGCAAAAACGTCTGTAACATAAATATTTTTACCTGATAATTGTGTCAAAGTAATATCTAAAAGCTCATCATAAATCTCTTTATCAATCTTAGCATTTACATCACCCCAAGCTATATGCTCATTTGATGGTGCTTGATTTACAAAGTATTTATCTTTAGGACTACGTCCTGTAAAAATACCTGTATCACACATTGCCGTGCCTGATGTTGAGATTTTACATTCACCACTATTTACTTCGTGTGCCTGTAATTCATCGTAACTCAAATTGTAATAGATATCTTTAATATCTTTTAATCCTAGCTTATCAAGTCCGTTTGGAGTTTTGCTACCCATTGTATCCTCTTTATATTACTTTTAATTTATCATGCTAAAGCATAAATTAGAAAATAAATTATTTTCTAATTTATACTCCCTAGAAAGGGAGCATTTATTGAATTTATTTAAAAATAGACAGCAATACACCTGCTGCAACTGCTGAACCAATAACTCCAGCAACATTTGGACCCATAGCATGCATAAGTAAAACATTTCCTGGTTTTTCATCAGAACCAACCTTACTTACAACTCTTGCTGACATTGGTACCGCAGAAACCCCTGCTGCACCAATAAGCGGGTTAATAGGCTCATCTGAATACTTATTCATAATTTTAGCCATAATAACTCCCATTGCCGTACCTGCTGAGAATGCAAGTAAACCAATAATCATAATTCCCATTGTCTCAATAACAAGAAACTTATCTGCTGCAAGTTTTGAACCTACACCTAAACCAAGGAAGATAGTTACAATATTGATAAGTGAATTTTGCATTGTATCACTCAATCTATCTACAACACCTGACTCTTTAGCAAAATTACCAAAAGCAAATGCACCAATAAGCGGTGTTGATTCTGGAAGAATCATAATAGAAAGTAGTAAAACAACGATAGGGAAAATAAGCTTTTCAAGTTTATTTACCTTTCTTGTTGTCTTCATTACTATCTGACGCTCCTCTTTAGTTGTTAACAATCTCATTATTGGAGGTTGGATAACAGGAACAAGTGCCATATATGAATAGGCAGCAACCGCAATAGCACCTAGCATATCAGGAGCAAGTCTATTTGCAATAAAAATAGAAGTTGGACCATCAGCCCCACCAATAATACTAATTGCTGATGCATCTTGAAGACTAAATCCAATAGCAACCGCTCCAATAAGTGATCCGAAGATACCAAACTGTGCAGCACCACCTAAGATAGCAGTCTTAGGATTAGCTAAAAGTGGACCAAAGTCAGTCATTGCACCAACACCCATAAAGATGAGTAGAGGGAAGAATTCATTGGCTATACCCATATTATAGATAATACCAAGCATACCATGCTCTCCACCTATCCCTGCTAATGGAATATTGGCAAGTAAACCACCAAAAGCAATAGGAATTAATAGCAATGGCTCAAAATTCTTTGCAATAGCTAAGTAAAAGAGGATAAATACAATAATTACCATCATTATACGACCTAAAGAGGACTCAAACCAAGTCATCTCTCTCTCATACTTGGCTCCTTTAGGCTCAGAAGTCATTTCACCATCATTAATATCAATGATTGCTTTAATCCCTGTAGTTTCCCAAAAACTACCCATCAATTCACCAATACTTTTTGAGACGTATTCTTTTTCCTGTGTACTCTCTTGTGTAGCTGCCTCTGTCTCATGTGTAGAAGCGGTAGCCATAGATGTAAATGAAACTATGACAAATAGTAAAGAGAGGAGAATCTGTTTAAAGTTCATTTCTACTCCATTGTGGCAAGAAGTTGTGCATCTGCAACCGTATCGTTCACATTCACATTTACAGAAGAAATCACACCATCTTTAGGTGCAACAATGTCAATTTCCATTTTCATAGCTTCAAGAATCATAATCTTTTCACCCTCTTTAATAGCGTCTCCTGGACTAACTAAGATTTTCCATACATTACCTGGAGTTTGAGAATGAACTTCTACACTACCTGAACCACCTGCTACTGGTGCTGTTGGTGCTGCTGCTGGAGCTGCTGCCGCTGTTACTGGTGCAACTTGGATATCTCCATCACCTTCTGCAACTTGTACGCTATATTGTTTACCATCTACTACTACTGTATAATTTCCTGCCATTTCTGCTTCTCCACTGTTATTATTTTTACCTTTTCTTATCATGAGAGGGCCTTCACCCTTCAAGAACGCAATACCTTTTTGATCACATGCACCTGCAATGAAAATATTTTCATCTGTAGTTTCAAGACCTTCATCTTCAAGCACTTTTGTCCAATGAGCAATAGACTTATTCTCATCACGATCTGCTATATCTAAAGGATTCTCTGTTGTTGGTTCAAGGTTTAATTTTTCAGATGCAAACTTAATAATCTCATCATCAGCTTTCACTGGTGTTTTACCAAAATAACCAAGAACCATACGTCCATAACCTGGAGCTATCTGCTTCCATGGACCAAACATTACATTTGCATATGCCTGTTGCCAATAGAATTGGCTTACTGGCGTTACTGATGTACCATAACCACCACGTTCAACTACCTCTTTCATCGCAGCAATAACTTCATCAAATTTACCAAGGTCACCAGAATCTCTCATCATTTGAGTATTAGCAGTTAATGCTCCACCAGGCATAGGTGAGAATGGAATAAGTGGAGAAACCTGTGTTGCTTCAGGTGGAATCATATATTCTGCAAGACACTCTTTAAGTCTCTCTTCATACTTAAGTATTTTATCAAGCTTTAAATCACCAAGGTTATAGTTTGTACCCTTAGTAGCATGAAGCATTGTAAGAATATCTGGTTGTGATGTTCCACCACTTACTGGTGAAGCAGCCATATCGATACCATTTGCACCAGCTTCTAACGCTGCTAAGTAAGATGCAACAGATACACCTGCTGTTTCATGAGTATGTAATCTTAAGTGAACACTTTCACCTAAAAGTTTTCTAGCCATTGCTATCGTTTCATAAACTTTATGAGGATTTGCAGTACCTGATGCATCTTTAAAACATACAGAGTCAAATGAGATACCAGAATCTAAAATATTTCTTAATGTTTTTTCATAAAATGCTACATCATGAGCACCTTTACATCCTGGGGGTAAATCCATCATTGTTACAACAACTTCATGGTTAAGACCGTGTTTTTTAATCATCTCTGCTGAGAATGCAAGATTATTTACATCATTTAATGCATCAAAGTTACGTACAGTTGTGGTACCATGCTTTTTAAACATTTTTGCAAAAAGATCAATCATTTCACGTGAACCTGTATCAAGCATTACCGTGTTAATACCACGTGATAAAACTTGCAAGTTTGCATCTGGACCTACAATTTCTCTAAAACCATCCATCATTTTAAAAGCATCTTCTTGAAGATAAAAGTAGAGTGATTGGAATCTTGCTCCACCTCCAAATTCAAAGTGAGTAATCCCTGCTTGATTTGCTGCTTCTACCGCAGGAAAAAAGTCATCCATAAGTACACGACCACCAAAGACAGATTGAAATCCATCTCTAAAAGTTGTGTCCATAACATCGATATATTTTTTAGCCATTTACAATACCCTCTTTATAATTATTTTTTACGAAATTCTGTTACTGCTGCAATAATTGCTGCAATACGTTGTGCCTCATCAGCTTTACCCGAAGATGTGGGTTTAGCTACAGGAGTATCTTCAGGAAAGTATTTATTGATAATCTTTGCCTGTAATTTAACAACTTGTACAAGTATTAAAAGGAATGCAAAAACTACCGACATTCCTAAAATCATAAATTTTATACTCTCACCTACTAAGTTAACCTCTTCCATATATTCTCTCTTTATTGAAATTGTAATAGTTCTGTATTCAAATACTAAAATAGTTTTGCTTGTTGTTAGTTAAAAAAGAGAAATTTATCGTCTCTTTTTTCGTCTATTGTTATTTCGTGTAGCTTTTTGCTCACTAACATAACCTTCTAACATCGTATCAACCATATTTTGATCAAAACCAATTTGTGATCCAATATTATGTTCTTCTTGTTCCATAAGATGAGAGAGTAGTTTCTCTAAAAGTACCTCTTTATCCATCTCTCCCATATAATTTAGCAATTGTGATGCATCATTATGTATATGAATATCTCTAATTTTTTCTGCAAGATATTCAAGTCCTGAACTATCTATAGCACTATTGCCTTGTATCGTAGCAAGACGCATATCTGCACCTACCTCTTTTTGAATACGTTGCAACTCTCTAAACTCTTCAGTCGTCATAAGTGTAATAGCCTGACCACTTTTACCTGCACGTCCTGTACGACCAATACGGTGAACATAGCTTTGTGAGTCAAAAGGTATATGGTAGTTAAATACATGGGTAACATTTTTAACATCAAGACCACGTGCTGCAACATCTGTTGCTACCATAATCTTTGTTTCACCACGTCTATAAGCTTTAATCACGACTTCCCTATCTCTTTGTTCTAAATCTCCATGCAATCCATTTGCATTAAAACCTAAAGCTTGAAGATGCTCTGCTAACCTATCTACCTCACGTTTCATACGACAGAAAATAAGACACTTATTGGTGTTTTCAGTCTCAAGTAATTTAACAATCGCTTCATCTCTTTGGCTTTCGTTAATCACATAATAACGCTGTTCTATAATATTATTTGTTACCTCTTCATCACCAACTACAGAGACAAACTCTGGTTTATAAAGAATAGAGTTAGCTAACTCTTTTATTGGTTCAGGCATTGTTGCAGAAAAAAGCAATGTCTGTCTATTTTGAGGGATATATTCAAAAATCTCTTTAATCTCTTCTAAGAAACCCATATCAAGCATCTCATCTGCTTCATCAAGTACGACTATTTCTGGATTAAAAACATCAATTTTTCCCTTTTTATAGAGGTCTTTCAGACGTCCAGGCGTAGCAACAACTATTTGTACCCCTTTATGGATAAATGCTATTTGACGACCATAGCCGACTCCACCATAAACTGTCAATGTTCTAATACCTGCGAAACGTCCCAAATGATAAAGCTCATCAGCCACCTGTGTAGCTAACTCTCTTGTTGGTGTAATTACTAATGCTCTTTCTATCTCACCGTTTGCTAATTTGTTCATCATTGGTAAACCAAAGGCTGCTGTTTTACCTGTACCTGTATGGGCTTGTCCTACCATGTCACTACCACTCTCAACAATAGGTATTGCCATCTTCTGAATAGGACTTGGTTCTTTAAACCCTGCTATTTTCAACCCTTTAAATATATCAGGGTGAAAATTAAATTCACTAAATTTCATTTTAGTACCTTTATAATAAATGTCCAAAAAAACTTTTGAACTTAATAGAACCTCCCCAAAGAGGTTCTATAAATTCAATAACGTTATGCCTCTATATCACCATAAGTAAAATAATACCAAAAATAATTCTATAAATACCAAATGGTACAAAACTAAAACGCTGAATAAAAACTAAAAAAAGTTTAACTGTAATATAGGCGACAACAAATGAAACTACAAAACCTATAACAAATGCAGTGAAGTCTGCTCCTATTAAATCGTGATAATGTTTTAATAATGAGTAACCACTAACTGCACCCATCACAGGTATGGCTAATAAAAATGAGAAATCAGATGATGCTTTTCTGTCAAGCCCACTTAAAAGCCCACCTATAATAGTTGCTCCAGATCTACTTGTACCTGGTATAATAGCAAATACCTGTGATATACCTATGTAGAGTGCTTGCTTATAATTTACTTTTTCAACATCTGTAATATGTGACGCTTTTTCTTTATAGAAGTATTCAACAATTAAAAATACTACTCCACCAATAATAAACATATATGCTACAGTCTTTGCATTAAAAAGCAAATCAATGTAATCTTTTATTAAAAAACCAACGATTGCAAATGGCATAAATGCTAACATAAGTTTCATCCATAAATCGACTTTTTTTAATGATATTTTTTCACGGTAGATAAGCATAACAGCTAATATAGCAGAAAACTGAATAATAATTTCATAGGCATGTACTACACTATTTTCTGGAATTCCAAGAAACTTACCTGCTACAATCATATGTCCTGTTGAAGAGATGGGTAAAAACTCTGTAAAACCTTCAATAATACCTATAATTATCGCTTGAAAAATATCCAAAAATGTTTCCTTAATTATATCATCGAGCTAAAATAACTCTCATCTTTTTCCAACAGTGAGTGAGGGGTACCACTGTCAACAATCTTTCCATCTTCCAATACATAAATATACTCTGCACTCTTAATGGTACTAAGTCTGTGTGCGATGGTTATCACTGTTTTATCTTCTAAAAAGCTTTGAAGTGCCTCAAAAAGTTTTACTTCTGTATGTACATCTAATGCCGAGGTTGACTCATCAAAAATAACTACCTTAGGGTTACTTAAAATCATTCGAGCAATAGCAACTCTTTGTCTCTGTCCACCACTCAACTTGATACCATCTTTTCCAACAAGGGTATCAAGCCCTAACTCTAAACGCTCTATAACATCTGCAAGTTGTGCTATTTTCAGTGCTTCATGCACTTTTTCACTACTGTACTCTTTACCAAGCGTAAGATTAAATAACATTGTATCATTAAAGAGTTTAGGATGCTGTAAAATAAGGTGAATATTTTCTCTAATAGTAGAAAGTTGCAAAAACTTGTTGGAAGTTTTTGCATAAAGTATCTCCCCTTCATCAAGAGGATAAAACCCTACAAGTATATTGGCTAACGTTGTCTTTCCACTTCCACTAACTCCAACTATCGCTACTTTGGTTCCTCCCTTAATTGACATATTAATATTGTTTAATATTGGAGTTGCTTCCAAGTAGCTAAAAGAGAGAGCATTTATCGTAATGCCTATGCCCCCTGTAGTGATAAAAGGATTTACTTTCTCTTCTACCAAAGGCTCTTGTTCCATTGCATAAATAGTATTAATCCGTTTACACGCTGCTTTAGCCGTAGCTAATACATACTGAAAATTAATAATATCTTGAATAGGCGTCACCATCACCCAAAGGTATGAAAAAATTGCCAACATTAACCCTACACTCAAATCACTGTAGGCAACGGCTAAGATGCTCACTGCTCGAAATACTTCATACCCTGCTAAAAAAATGAGATAAGAGAACTTTATCGCAGCATCACTCTTGTAACCAAAGTTGACCGAATGCGTTTTAAGCTCTTGGGCTTTTACTTCACTTTGTCTAAAGAAGTACTCCTCTTTATTGGCTGCACGTATTTGATGAAAGAGTTCTAGCGTCTCTGTTAGTGAAGACTGAAACAACTCTACCGCTCTATTCTCCTCTTTTTTTAACTTACCAATATTACGAGAGAGTTTCACCGTAAAAAGTACCACAATAGGGTTAGTAATCAAAATAAAAAGAGCCAATTGCCAGTGTATCCAAAATAGCACCACCGCAGAAAAAAACATGATAAGTACCGCAACAATAAGTTTTGAAATCGTTGAAGATACAAAACTGTCTATTGTCTCTACGTCAGTAACAAGCTTGGAGGTCACTGCACCTACACGCATCATCTCATACTCTTTAAGTGACACTCTTTTAAGATGCTGAAGTAATGACTCCCGCATTTTAAAAGTAATGTTTTTTGATATGGAAACAAATATCTTTGTTTGAAGTATTGACAGTAGCGTACTTAACACACGTAATAGCAAGATAAGCACCAAGATACCAAGCACATAACCTTTAGTATCGGAAGTAAAAATATATTCAGAGATCCACGCAATAAAATGATGCTCTTTACCTAAAAGCAACTCATCAACTATCAGTGGAATAAAAAGAGGAATAATCACCACAAGCAGTGTTGCAACTACGGCAATACTATTGCCAATAATTAATGCTTTTTTGTATTGCAGTAATTGTTGGACAATGCCTTTGATACTACATGTTTGTTTCACACTCCACCCTATAATACTATCTTCAAAATTTCTCTTAAGTCTTTGACATCTACGCAGTGAGAAGCAGCCTCTTTAAGTATGGGTTTTGCACAAAATGCCACCCTTGTATCTGCGTGAGCAAACATACTTAAGTCATTAGCTCCATCACCTACAACAAGCGTATCTTTACGAGAAACCCCTAGCAGACCTTGCAGGCGTGTTATCATGTCACCTTTGGCATTGGAGTACATCATCTCTCCCCCTACATGACCTGTAAGTATGCCCTCTTCATTGGCGTGTAAAAAGTTTGAGAAGTCTGCGTCTATTCCTAGTGCTTTACAAGCTGGTTTAGTTGCTGACCTAAAGCCTCCTGAAAAACATACTACAGTGTAACCTCTCTCTTTTAGCCCTGCGACTACTTCAAATGCACCAGGCATCATGGGTAAGTTTGCACAAATTTCATCTACCTTGCTTTGAGGTAAACCTTTTAAAAGGGTAACTCTCTCTATCAGTGAAGCATAAAAGTCCAACTCTCCTGCCATAGCACGTTCTGTTATCGCTACTACTTGGTCTTTAAATCCAAGTACTTCTGCAAAAAAATCAATGGTTTCACCATCCATAAGTGTTGAATCAAAATCAAATACTGCAAGTTTAGACATTAGTTATCCTAGTTAATATTTATAAATATAACACACTTAAATTATCTGTAATAACCCTCTATGTATTATTTAGATAGAATTATAACTAATTAACCCAAATACCACTATAAAGAAATAAACACATGTTTGAAAAATTTTGCGATATCCTTTGTAACGATAAACAATTCATTACCGTAGAGGTAAACCCTCCTCATGGTGCATCTATAGATGGACTCATAGAAGACATCAAAAAACATAAACTTCATGAGAAGGTTACAGGTTTTTCATGTACAGATAACCCTTTAGCTAAACTCAAAATGTCAGGGGTACTCTCTGCCATCAAGATACAACAGACATTTAACAAACCTGTCATTGCAACCATGAGTATGAGAGACAAAAACAAGCTCTCCCTACAGTCAACGCTTCTTGGAGCAAATGACTTTGATTTGCGTTGTATTTTAGCTCTTACTGGTGATCCTGCTAAGTTTTCAGACCAACCAGATGTTAAGGGTGTACTAGAGCGTGACTCTACCCTGTTGCTAAGTATTATCCACCACCTAAACAAAGGGGTTGACTACTCAAATAAAGCACTTAAACCTGCCCCAAAACCCATCTACCCTTTTGCCGTTGCTAATGCCACAGCTAAAGATATGAACTCCCTTAAAAAACGTATGATTAAGAAATTAAACTACGGAGCTAGAGCCATCATTACACAACCTGTATATGGTTTAGAAAATGCCAAAGAACTTTTAGCACTTTTTGAAGAAGCAAAAGAGTTAAGCATTAGAGACACAGCCAAAGAGGCACACCTAGTCCTAGGACAGTTCCCCATAGTTAGAGCAAGAACAGCCAACTTTATAGATGACAAAGTACCAGGTATCTCTGTACCAAAAGAGATTATAGATGAAATGAATCTCGCAGCTATGGATGGAGAAGAGAAAGAACAAGAGGTAGGCTTTGCCCTCTCTAAGCGTATCTTTGATGATGTGATGAAAGAGCATGGGAAAGTGCATTTAATGACACATAATCGATTTGATTTGTGTTCGGAGTTGATTGGGTGACTAGATGAGTATTATGGATGTACTTATTCTAATACTCGCTACTATTTTAATACAAATGTATATGATTTTAAAATTAGCTCTCTAACCATTCTATTATCTCCCACTCTGCATCCATGGTTTCTACTAATGCTGTGCAGGACTCTACCCAGTCTCCGCTGTTCATATATGCGATGCCATCTATTTTTTTTATATCTGCTCTATGTATGTGTCCACATATGACACCATCATAGCCATGATGTTGTACATATTTGGTAGAGACAGCTTCATAATCTTCTATAAAATTAAGTTTCTCTCGTAGGTTGTCTTTGAGTTGTTTAGAGAGTGACCAGTAACGTTTGATGCCAAAGGTTTTTCTTACAAAATTAATAATGGGATTAAAATGTAACAGTAGATCATATCCCATATCTCCAAAGTGGCTAAGCCAACGTTTTGTTAAGGTCAAAGTATCAAATATATCACCATGGGTAACAAAGTATTTTTTACCCTTCATGTCTACATACTCTATGTCATTAACTACATTAAGGGTATCACCTAAAAGTAGTGGTAAAAATGAGCGTAAGAACTCATCATGATTACCTGTAATGTAGTAAATGTTGGTACCTTTTCTTGCAGCTCTAAGGATTTTCTGTATAACATCGGAGTGTGACTGTTTCCAGCGAAACTTTTTTTTGATTGCCCATCCATCGATGATATCACCCACGAGATATATATTTTCAGCTTCATGTACTTTAATAAACTCTAAAAGTTCTTCAGCTTTTGCAAATTTGGTACCTAAATGTAAGTCCGATATAAATATTGATTTGTATTTCATAAATGGAATTTTAGAAAGATATAGTTACAAAAGTATTACATCCTATTGAAAGAGGCTAGTTCTCCTTTTAGCATGCATTATTTTTAAAGAAATTTTTGAACTATTTGCATATTGATTAAAATATTTTGACCAAAATCAATCTTTGGTTTATGTGTAAGAAATAACAATCTATCTCTTACTCATAAAAAAATTAATGAAAGCAAAAATAGAGATAAGCAAAACAATCAAAAATGAGATAGCATTTAAAACAGGTGTAGAGCTAAATCTTATTCTGGAATAGAGGTCAATAGGCATAGTTGGGTCTGAGCCTATGAGAAATATGGTGGTATTAATGTTGGAGAAGCTTAGTAAAAATGCGACGACAAAGGCAGCAATTATTGCTGGTCTTAGGTAAGGAAGTGTAACATACCATATGGTCTCTATTCTCGTTGCTTTAAGGCTTAGGGCTGCTTCTTCGAGTGTTCTGTCGTACTTTTTGAGTCTTGCAGATACTAAGAGCATCACATAAGTAGCAGCAAAAGCAAACTGACCTAAAACTACTAGCCAATAGCTAGGTCTTAAAATCTCCATATCTATACCAAATCTGACTTCTAAGATTTCACCTATGTAGGTAGCACCAAGTAGTATGGAGATACCTAAAATTACACCAGGAAGCACCAGTGGTGTAATAGCAAGAAAATAGAGAAACCCTTTAAAGCGAAACTTCTCTTCTTCAAAAAGTAGAGCAGCCATAGTCCCCACTATAGTAGAGAGTACAGCCACAACAAAACCTGTGGTAAGGCTTGTATAAATGCTGTCTAAAAGGTCTTGGTCTATAAAGACCCCTTCTCTATCATCTGTGTCAGCAAAAAACCAATCTAAGGTAAACCCCTCCCAAGGAAAAGCAATAAAATTTGAGTCATTAAATGCCAAAACTGATATGGCAATCAATGGCATGACTAAAAATAGAAAGAAGATGGTGATATAAATTCTATACCCTATTTTGTAGCCTGTGGAGTTTGGCAGTGAACGTATCATGATCCAACCCTTTCAAGTTTTTGTCCTGAAATTTTGAGTGCTAGCCAGATGATGGCTGATGACAACAGAAGTAGCAAGAAACCAAAGGCTGCACCCTCACCCCAGTTAAACGTCTGAAGAAATTTACTATAAATCTGTTCTGTAAACCACAATGAGCTTTTACCACCTAAAATATTTGGTGCCAGATAGTCACCAATCACTAACATAAATACAATAATAGCTCCAGAGATAATGCCAGGCAGAGAGTAAGGAATAATAATCTTCATAAATATTGTCCATTTACTAGCACCTAGGTCACTGGCTGCTTCTATGTAGGAGTCATCTAAACTTTCTAGAGTAGTCATGATAGGTACAATCATAAAAAGCATAGACATATAGAGTAATCCTATGACCATACTAAAGTCTGTATAGAGCATAACCATAGGTTCACTAATGATACCCATAGCCATTAAAAAGTGGTTAATCACCCCATGATCACCCAATAGTATCATCCAGCCATAGACGGTGACAAGTTCTCCTACCCATAGAGGTATCAGTAAAAGTAAGACTAAAATTCCTGCGTATTTTTTAGCAACCACTTTAGTCAAGTAAAAAGCCACAGGAAAAGCGATAATAAAAGCCAAAACAGTCACAAAAATAGCATAACCTGCTGTTTTAAGAAAGGTACTCCAGTAGATATCATTGTTAAAAAATGCTAAATAATTATTGAATGAAAAAAGCGTCTCACCTGAGGAGTTTTTAACTTGGAAAGAGGAGATTAACAAATCTATATGGGGCAGTACAATAAGTACGACTAACCAGAGTAAAACAGGTATGATGAGTAACCAAAATGTGATATTAAAACTTTTTTTTTCTTTCATCTACTCTACCTCATAGCACTTAAGGTCATCTTGGTGTACCCCAACATGTATAGTATCACCCTCACTTAGCTCTTCAAAGTGTGCATTTTGAGGAAGGGCTATGAGTATCTCATCTTCGCTCCCTTGTGCAAATGTTGACAATTTTGTATTAGCTCCATCAAAAAGTATGCTCTTAATGGTTACAGCAAAGGTACTCATATCTTTTTTCTCTTCTAAAGGATTAAGTATAAAAGCTTCCGGTCTGATGTACAGCACCTTAGGTATAAAATCAAGTTCAGACTTTTTGAGTCTCCACCCACCTTTTGTAATAAGCATATCATTCTCTTTTTGAATAATTTCAAACTTATTACTCTCACCAACAAAACTTGCAACAAAAGCTGTTTTAGGGTTTTTATAGAGGTTTCTTGGTGTATCTACTTGTTCAAAACGACCTTTATTCATTACTGCTATTTTGTCACTCATCACTAATGCTTCGGACTGATCATGGGTAATGTATATAAAAGTTGTTCCTAACTCTTTTTGTAACTCTTTAAGCTCTACTTTCATATGCTCTCTAAGTTTTCTGTCTAATGCACCAAGGGGTTCATCAAGTAGGAGAATAGAGGGTTCCATTACTAAAGATCTAGCTATTGCCACACGTTGTCTCTGTCCACCTGAGAGTTCTGTGACTTTTTTGCTTTCAAAACCAGTAAGTCCTACACGACTGAGCATCTCACTCACTTTTGCATTGATAAGGGCTTTTTTCATTTTTTTACGTTTAAGCCCAAAAGCAACATTTTCTTTTACATTCATCATAGGAAAAAGTGCTAAACTCTGAAAGACAATATTTACAGGTCTTAGCTCTGGAGGGATGCCCTTCATAGACTCTCCACGAATAAGTATCTCTCCTTCACTCTCCTCTTCAAATCCAGATATCATACGAAGCAGTGTTGTTTTACCGCAACCAGAAGGTCCAAGTATAGAGAAAAATCCTCCCTCCTCCACAAAAAAGTCTATACCATCCACCGATGTAAAGTCAGTAAAGTGTTTAGAGATATTTTTAACTTCCAATATTTTATCCATAATGACTACCTTATCTATACTTATTTTGCTGCTTTGATTCTGTCAAGAACTTCTGACTCTATCGCTTCAAATCCTGAAGGTACAGGTGGTTGCCATTTTATATTTTCTATATCTTCAGGGGTAAATGCTCTCTTAAAGTCTGATTTTACCTCTTCATTTAAAAATGCTTCTGCTCCTTTTGAAGCAGTACCGTACTTCTCTTTGTTGGTAAAGTATGCTGCATTTTTGGCAGATAGCATAAAGTTTATCCATCTGTACGCTGCTTCAATATTTTTTGCTTTAGCAGGGATGGCAAAAGTGTCTATCCAACCAAGTGCACCACTTTTAGGAGCAACATAATCTATATTTGGGTTTACTTTATGTACTTCCCACCCTTTTCCATCCCATCCTGAAATCACATTTGCATCACCACTCTTAATGATGTTAACTTGTGTATCACCACTGGTCCAATAATTTTTAACATAACTTTTAGTCTCTATGAGCTTTTTTTCAACTCTTGCCATCAACTTTTTATAGGCTTCAATGTCACCATATAAAGCAAATGGATCTTCACCCATACCAAAAGCTGTAGCGATAAGCATAGGTCTTTTCAGTCTATAGGAAATCTTACCTTCATACTTTGGATTCCAAAGGTCTGACCAGTCATCTACCTCAGGTGCCTCTTTTTTGTTGACGACAAGTCCTGTCGTACCATAACAAAAAGGTACAGCATATGACTTACCATCTACCATACTGTTTTTTTTCACTGAAGCTAACATAGAAGGGACAAGTTGCTCTGTATTTACTTTTGAATAGTCTATTGGCTGATAAATGGGAAACTGTTTCTGAGCAAAGGAGATTCTATCTTGGCTAGGTTGTGCAATGTCAAAACCTGCACCACGTGTGGCACGTAATTTGGCTATCATCTCTTCATTATTACTGTATGTAATTTTTACCCGTATGCCAGTCTCTTTTTCAAACTTTTTAACCAATGCCTTAGGTGCATACCCTTTCCAAGTGATAATCTTAAGTCTCTCTTTTGCCAATAACTCTCCATAAGTCAATACTAACATAGAGATAGCTAGTAAAATTTTACCTTTCATTTTTTATCCTTTTATAATTTTAATGAATAATAACTTTATCTGCATGTATCGTTCTTTTATCTACTGGGGGAAGTTGCATATAGTCAAAAGAGTAGATATTTTCTAAGTAATGATCTGGATCATTAGGTACAAAAAATGCTTTTCCCTCAAAGTTTATCTTTTTAAGAGGGAAGATTTTACTCTGGTCAAACCATGCTGCTACATCTGGCATCTCTCCACTATATATCACTTTATTATTTTCATTCTCCCACCCTTTATGTAAGTGTGATAAAGAAGCCACTAACGCTTTTCTACTTTTAGGAAGATTCTGCCCATCAGGGGTATGTAGGCTCACCGCTGATGTAGCTCTTATGAGTTTAAAAACATCACTATAGTAACTTTTGTGAAATGCTGTATTTTCTAAAGTACACATAGGGAATATGTCTACAAAAACCCCTTGATGATAGTTTACCTCTTTATCTTTCTCATGAAACTCTACAATGGAAGCTTTATTTGAACGCAGTTTTATGTAGTCAAATAAAAAACCTTCATCTCTATGCTTAGTTTGAAAGAAGATATTAGAGCTAAGCTCTCTCTTCGCAATTTCTTTAAATTTCATATAATCTTCAATAGGCATAGATAAATCAATATCATCATCCCAAGGGATAAACCCGCCATGACGTACAGCACCAAGAAGTGTACCTGAATCTAACCAATAGCGTAAATCATGCTTTTGACAAATAGCATGAAACTCCACTAGCATTTCAAGCATAATAAGTTGAGCTTGACGTAAAGTTTTAGGCTCTATACTCATCTAAGATCTGTCTACTTTATAGTAGTCATATAGTGCATCTATAAGTACATCTGTATAGACCTTGTCCATATCACCCATGTGTGAAACTCTAAAGATAATATCTCTCTCTGCTCCACCATTTGGACATACCATTACTTTGTAACCACTCTCTAAGTCGTTGACTATATCCATAGCAGATTTTCCATCTGTTGGGGTAAGTGTAGTCATGGCATTTGGCATGAAAGGCGTATAGGCTTTAAGTGGTAAGGCTTTAATACTCTCACGGAAATACTCTGCTATCTCTTTGGCATTGGCAATACTCTGTACTACTCCACCCTCTCGTTCTATCTGGGCAAGTCTCGCTTCTAGTTGTAACATGATAGTCACAGCAGGTGTATAAGGAGTTTGCCCTCTCTTACCATTACGCAAGTAATCTTTAAAGTTAAAGTACATAGACTTCACCTCTTGGACTTTCTCTAAAGCACTTGGTGCTAAAACTACCATAGTCAGCCCTGGAGGCAGAGCTAAACCTTTTTGGCTACTGGCTATCACAGCATCTATATTTTGAGCAGTCATATCTATAGGGTCAGTCACTAACATAGAGATAGCATCTACAATATAAAGTAAATCATTCTTCTTTGCATACGCTCCCATAGCATCAAGGTCATACAGATGCCCTACAGAGGTTTCGTGAGCATTGACTATGAGTGAAGTGTAGTTCTCCTTAGGTGCTAAAGTCTCTATGTTTGAGAGATTGGTATTTGTCACCTTGAAGTCTGTATGTGGAACATCATGCATTGCACAGATATCAACAAAACGTCCTCCAAAACCACCACCGTGTACTACTAAAGCATTGTCATCTTTAGTAAGCAGATTCATCACCACAGACTCCATACCTGCCGTACCTGAAGCTGTTAGAAAAATGACTTTAGAACCCTTGGGAGCATTAAGCATTTTAAGTAACCCTTTTTCACAGTTAAATGTTACTTCTGAAAATTCACAGTTTCTAAAGTATGGTGTCTGGTATGCACCTACATCTAGTATCTCTTTTGACATCTTTACAGGGCCTGGGGTAAATATATAATAATCTTCATATATCATACGTTAGTATCCTTTCCGTTTTTACTCTCATTATAGTCCAATAGGATTCTGTTTATAGCTACCATATCTGAAGGGGTTAGTTTTTTAGACTTACGATTTCCTCTTTGAATTAGTGAACTAAACTCTGCTATCATGTAGCGTAATCCACACCCTTCAAGCTCATAGTTGTAGGTGTAACTCTTATGTGTATCTTCAAAGCGTACATAAAAAGTTTTTGTCTGCCACCAAGGAGAGGGGATATAAATATACCCTTTAGTCCCAGAGATAACCGCATCACCTTCTGACTTCATACCTGTAGCCACACGTGCCACACCTAAAGCTCCATTTTTATGTGTAGTTACAATAAGGTTTGAAGTGTCATACCCTTTTTCAAGTTGATCAAAAAAACTAATATTTTTACGTTTTCCCAGTATCTTATTGATAAGCAGTGAAGGATAACTTGCCAAGATATTTGTAGCACCCTGTGCAATATAGGACTCAGGGTAGTTCATCTCTTTAAGTAGGTTTGTACGCGTAGCTCTTACCTCTTTTACCTCACCTATTACTCCAGAGTCTAACTCTTTAAAGAGTTGTGAAAATGCTGGTAAAAATGCTGTTCTCAGTGCAGTAAGTAGTACTCTCTTCTCCTTTTTTGCCAAATAGAGTAACTCTGTTAGTTCATCTTTATCTATAGCTAAAGGGTTTTCACACAGTACATGTTTTCCTGCTTTCAAAGCTTTTTTTATAAGTATATAATGCTCTTTAGCTGCTGTGTTAATATAGACCGCTTTAATAGAAGTATCTAAGAATTCTTCATAATTATCGTGTCCATAACGGATGGTTTCATTATCTTTAGTAAATGCCTTTATGGCTGAAAAGTCTTCTGAATAGATACGGTTTATTTTTACATTAGAGACAAATTTAGCTTCATCTATGAAAGCCTGAGTGTCATGTTCTAAACCTACCATACCTATTTTGATAATGTCAAAAGTCTCTCTCCTAAGCTTTGTACTAGAGATCCCCTCTGTACGTGCCAGGTAGTGTACTTTTGTAAATTCATTCAAATAATCAAAAGCCCCTATCCAGTCATCACCAATAGCAAAAGTGTCTACATTGTACTTCACCATATCTTCTGCTTTTTGGTTTTTATGTGTTTCAAGTATGACTTTGTCAACAAAGTCTAACTCTTCTATGGCTTTCATACGTTTTTTAGTACTCTCCGAAACATTTAGCTTTCCACGTGAACGGTCATATATCTCATCTGTCACACCAACAATAAGGTAGTCACCTAGCTCTTTTGCACGCTCTAGTAAACGCATGTGTCCGTGATGTAACATATCATACGTACCATAAGTGATAATAATTTTTTTCTTTTTCAAAAAAGTTCCTTGTTTTACCCTATTAGTACCTTAACATTTTTATCTATTAATTAATAAAAATCGCCCTAAATTTACAGATTAAAATAAAATTCGTAAAGAAATGAAACTTAATAATACTCTCATTTGTAACTTTAAGTTATTATACTTTTCACTCTTCATTATACTTCATTAAACATTTTCTGTTATACTCCGAAAAAATTAGGAGAAAATATGTCTGAATTAAAAAAATTTCGTCTTATCAATAAAATAGAGGGGTATTCTTTTATCATTTTACTGTTCATCGCAATGCCACTTAAATACAGTTTTGGATTTCCCATCGCTACTAAAATAGCAGGTATGACTCATGGTATACTTTTTATGGGATTTGTCTATCAACTACTTGAAGCTATGAAAGATGTACCATTTAGTAAAAAAGAGTCGTTAATTTACTTTATACTTTCACTTGTGCCATTTGGTAGTTTTTATACAGAAAAACTTTGTAAAGAGAAAGAGCCTAAAGTTGCTCCTGCTCAATAAAGCGTATCTCACCATCTCTTGCCACTGCCACTTGCCCTTGACAGGCAAGTGAAGGCAAGGAGATATATTTTCCTATGACCCTTGCCTGATGAAAATGCCCCTCTATAACCATATCTACATTCACATAATATTTCAATATCTCTTCAACTCTCTTTTCAAATCCATTAAACTGCTTGCAAATATCTTTTTGAGAAAGCTTCCTTAAACGGTCATTGATAATCATTTGACTCAAAGGTTTCAGTAAAGTTAGAGTGATTTTATTACGTAAGAGTTTCGTATAAATGTTATAGCCTATACCTGTAACGTATTTATCTCCATGAGACATAGCAACTTTTTTACTCTCCAATGAAAACTCTACAGGTTGTACTTCTCTCTTGTAAACATGAATAGCCGGGAAAATCTCTTGAAGACAAAAATCATGATTTCCCTCAAAGTAGTGTATCTCTAGTTTTTTTGAAAGATTTTGTAAAAGTAAAACCACTTCATTTGAGAAGTTTTTTATATAATCATTGTGTCCAAAGAGCAAATCAAAGTTATCGCCCATTAAAAACAGTTGTGTTGTTTTTATCTCTTCATTATATAACTTTTGAAGAAGCATAAAAAAGTCATTACCATGATGAGGGTAATGTGAATCGGCAATAAAGATAGCGTTTTCTTTAATTATATTCATATATCTTACGGCATGTAGGCAATACTAGGAATACCCATTCCCTCATCAAAACCACACATCAAATTGGCAGCAACTAAAGCTTGAGAACTTGCACCACGAAGAAGGTTATCTATCGCAGAGTTTACAAAGAGTGCATTACCATTTTTAGCTGCAAATATATCACAAAAGTGTGTTCCTGCGGTACTTTTTATATTTACAGGTGTTTCACGTATACGTATAAAAGGATCATTCGCATAAAACTCTTTTAAAACTTCAAGCGGATCAATATCTTCTTTAAGTGTAGCATATACTGAAACAAGTTCACCACGCGTAGCAGGTATGAGATGTGGCACAAAGTTTACATTCATCTTCACACCGTGTATTTTTTCTATTTTTTGGGCTATCTCTGGAGCATGACGGTGTTTGAGTGGATTATAAGCAAAAATATTATCATTCACTGTAACAAAGTGTGTACTCTCAGAGAGCTTCTTCCCTGCTCCACTTACACCAGACTTAGCATCTACAAAAAGTGGTGCAGTTGTCTCTAAATAAGGGATGAACGGTAAAATACCAAGCAGTGTAGCCGTTGGGTAACACCCTGGACCTGCTGCAAGTTTAGCTTTTTTCAAATCTTCTCTGTAGTACTCTATGAGTGCATAAACAGCAGCATCTAAATGCTCTGTATCTTCATGTTCACAGTAATGCTCCTCATACGTTTCAAGATCCAAACGATAATCAGCAGAGAGATCAACAACCTTTACATCTTTCTCTAGTAGCCCTTTGGCAAAGCCCATAGATGTTTTATGAGGAAGTGCCAAAAAGACAAGTTCACAACGCTCTGCAACACTCTCTACATCGGCTTTTTCAACAGGCAGACTTATCACATCTACTAAAGAAGGGTGCAACGCTTCTATACTTGTATCACCCTGTGTAGTTGCAAGGTATGTAAGTTGAAATCCATGATGATTTAACAGCATTTTTACAAGTTCAAGCCCCGTATATCCACTAGCTCCTACTACCCCTACTTTTATACGACTCGGCATTTAGTGCCTCCCTTGCATTGAGCTTTAGCTCTTATCATCTTATCCTCTTTAATTTAAATTAATTTCTACATACGATATATTTTCAATATCGTATGTTTTTTTACCTGTTGGAAGACTCAATGACACCTCATCACCCTCTTCTTTACTCATCAATGCACGTGCCATAGGAGATTGAATAGAGATAAGCCCTTTAGAAGGATTTGACTCTGTCCCACCTACAATAGTATAAGTTATCTCTTCATCAGTCTCTTGATCAGTAAGCTCAACTGTAGAACCAAAACTAATTCTCTCATGTGCCAAGCTAGAAGGGTCAACAACTTGAGCACGTCCTACTAAATCTGTTAGTTCAGCAATACGTGCCTCCATAAGCCCCTGCTCATCTTTAGCTGCATGATACTCAGCATTCTCTTTTAAGTCACCTTGAGCTCTCGCTTCATCTATCACAAGTGCAATCACACCTCTCTCTACAGATTTCAACTGCTCTAACTCTTCTGAAAGTTTTACATACGTTGGTCTTAACATCGGCTCTTTTTGCACGATTATTCCTTTGGTTTTTAATATTATGGCTATTATAGCAAAAAGGTTATAATGTTAAAATATTTAGTACTAAAATTTTAGTTATTAGATCATTTGACTTCTCATTTTAACCTCTTTATATCTTCTTCTAACTCTTTTAAACTCTGCTTTTGTTGTAGTTGTTTTTGGTTTTCTTTATATCTCAAATACTCTTGTTCACTTTTTTCTTTTGCATTTTCATGACTAATCTTTCCTGCATGGTTCAGTAGCTCTCTACCATTCATAGAGATAACCATATCAAGCCGCAAAGCCCAATCTTTCATATACATTGGTGTCTGTTGCATAGCCATAGTTTGGGCAAATGCCAAATACTGCTCCACTAAAAGACCCAAAAGTTTTATCTCATCTTCGCTTAAATAGTTTTTAGCGATACTCACATCTTTTTTTGTGATGTTTTTGCCCTCTTTATCAAATGAACTCATCCCTAAAAGAGGTTTACTTATATCTACTCGACTATGTACAAGTTCAGCTGCTGTTTGTGAAGATATAGCCCATAAAAGTTTGTTTTGTACAAGCTTAAAAAATACCATTGTTTTTTCATCTTTTGCATCATAATCTATACTTGTCATATAGATATCTTTGATTTTTTGATAAAAGAACTTTTCAGATATTCGTATCTCTCTAAGTCGTTGTTGAAGTTCATCAAAGTAGCTCATAGAGTTACCATCTTTAAATCTATCATCATTTAGAACAAAACCTTTAGTGATATACTCTTTAAGCCTATCTTTCGCCCATATTCTAAACTTTGTACCTGTGGATGATCGTACTCTAAAGCCTATGGCGATTATCATATCAAGGTTATAAAAATCTATATCTCTTGAGACTTCTCTATCTCCCTCTATTTGAACTGTTCGGTAATTCCGAACAGTTAAGTCTTGCTCCAGCTCTTCTTCTTCAAATATAGCTTTGATATGCTCACTAATAGTTGATTTTGCTTTACCAAATACTTCACATATTTGACTTTGAGAGAGCCATAGCGATTCATCTTCAAATCGTACATCAACTTTTATGTTTCCGTTGTTGTTTTGGTAGATTAGGATGTTTGAATCTTTTATCATATTGTTATCTTTCCCATTGTAATCCCTTGATGTTTTTACATATCATAGCACTAAAATTTTGTTTTTAAAAAAATGTGTCATATTGTAATGTTTATTTTATAATACCACCTATCATAGTAGATAATTCTTGATTATTTAATTTAGTTTGATACTCTACATTTATACCTTGACTTTTTAACTCATTGAAAAATGCTTCTGCACTTGCTATTTTTAACTTTTCCGTAGTTCCAATTTCATTAAAATCATCATAGCCTTTAGTCTCAACTATAAAATATAACTCTTTTTTATCATCTTGTTCTATCACATATCCAAAATCTGGATTATAACTCTTACCGTGAGCTGTAGGAATATTTACTTTAGGCAATTTAGCAAATACAGTTATCTTTTTATGAGTTGATTCATCTATTGTTAATGATTCAATATTACTATCAACTTCCATAAATTTCTCATCATAAACACTTCTTTCTTGAATACTCTTTTTAGTTATATTATGTCTATCTCTTCCTAAACTACCAACACTTATAAAATCTTTTACAATACCATCTTTAGTTAATGATGTATTTTTGACTTCCACTTGTGTAACATCATAAGATATTTTATTTATTATGGTATCGTAGATAGCACTTATAAGTTCATTTTCTATTATTTTTAATGCTAGATTTTCATTTTTAGCAATAAGTTCAAATTTATATTTTTTTATTTGTTGTAAGATTGTTGCTATTGTAGCAATACTTAGTTTTGTATTATTACTAAGTGTTTTTATAAATTCATAAATAGTAAATATACTATGAGTTTTTACTGTTACTGTCTCTTGTAAACTATCATGCTTATCAGTGTCTTCCACATGACTATCTCTTTTTTTAATTATATCTTGACCATTTATTTCAAAATTTTGATTTATTTTCTCTACTGATTTTTCAATTAATTGTGTACTATTAATATCATATTTTACAACCGCATCATAATTTAAAGTATCCCATAAATTCTTAAATTTTAAAAACTTATCTTTGTCTATTTTTATTTTACCTTTGTCCTTACTTCCACTTCTATCTTTAGCATTTATTCTACTAGAAGTAGCAAAGAAGCTATCAAAATACTCTTTTAGCTTTTGACAATCACAACCTTTAATATCTAAATCTTCTATCTCTTTTGATTTTAGATTATATTGTTCTTTTGAAATTATAATTTCACTCATGCCCTCATTATCTATAGCTATATACTCTAACTCTTCTAATTTATCTAAAAGTTTTACTGCCAATCTAGCATTTAGGGAAATGCCATTTTCTATCATTATCTCTTCATTAAATATTTTTGAAATTTGCCTTACACTATGAAGACTTATTTCATTTTGTATAGAACTTACAAAATCTCGTTCAGTTGATGGAACTACTACAAAAAGCTCATTTATAAAGTCAAAGTCATTATGCTCTTTCGTAATTCTTTGTCCATCTTGATTTACTGCAAGTCGTAAACCTCGACCTATTTGTTGAAGTTTTGATATCTTAGAGTTACTAGGTGCTAATTTACAAAGTGTCATTACATTTGGATTATCCCAACCCTCTTGTAAAGCCCATTGAGAGAAAATAAATCGTAAGCTACTATCAAAAGACAGTAATTCTTCTTTTTTATTTAATATAAGCTCTATAGCTTCCTCTTCATCTTTTATACTTTTAGATTTTGCAAAATATCCACTATGTAACTCTTTTAGATTTTCTTTAGTTTTTAGTAAATATTTTCTATACTCTTCATCAAGATTATCTTTTTTTAAAACTTCTTTTAAATTTTTTAAATATAGTTTTTCAAAAAGCTTTGCCAACTCTCCACCACTTCCATCATCAAGTAAATATTTATCAACTCTGTCTATAAAAAATAGACAAAGTGATTTTATATCCATCGAAAAAAGTTCTTCTTCTCTTTCAAAATGATTTACAATAGCTGTATTTACAATCTCTTGTTGCATAGCCATCAGTAGCACTCCATAACTTTCACTTTCTTCCAAAGGTAAAGAAATACCATTTAAAAATACCACTTCACTTCTAGTAATCTTATCTACAATATAGCCATTTAGATACTCAATATCTGATTTTAACCCAAGATTATCGCCTTTTTTAAGTTCTACTTTTTTAGATTTTGAGTTTATATCTTTATACTCTATGGTTGCTATATAATCTTTTTGAACTCTACCACTTACACTTTTATAAGATATTGTATGATTATCAACATTTTCATTTCCTACTGTATCAACTGTAATAGCTTTAACCAATCCTTGTGAAAAAGCATCTACACTATCAAGGGTATAAATAAGATTTTTATAAACATCCCCTTTATAGGTTGCTCCAAATCTAAGTGTAAAAAGTGGATTAAATTCTTTTAGATATTTAGCAGTTTGTTTACCTTCAAATCTATGTGGTTCATCTATTATAATCACAGGTTTAAGATATGCGATAGCTTCCATATAGCTTTTTGAATTACCTATTAAACTGTTTTCTATACCTTTTTTATTTATCTTATTTGATGCACTATTAAAAGACTGATAAGTAGATACAAGAACTGATATATTCATATCACTTGCATTTATATAGTTTTGAACTGTTTTTTCACTATAGTTAAAAGTTGAAATTTGTTTACCATACTCTTTTACAAAAAATTCTTTAGTAATTTTTATATTTTTAATCGTACCTTGTCGTATAGGATTTGATGGTACAAGAATGATAAATTTTGATAATCCATAATCACGATTAAGTTTATAAATAGATTCTAAAAAAGTAAATGTTTTACCAGTTCCAGTTTCCATCAAGGTATCTATAACCAATTCATTTTTTATAGATATATCTCCTATATCTACTTTGTTTGTTTCTCTTATATTTTCTATATTTCTAACTAATACAGTTTTAGCTCTTTGTAAGTCAAAAGATGGATTACTTTTACGATTTTCATTTGGTATAAATCTTATATTTTTAAATACATCACTTATACTACTTACTGCTTTTTCTTGATAGTCTAGTCTATCAAACTTTATTTTTAGGCTCATAAACTATTAACCTCTAAATTTAATTTTATCAGTCTTGATACCTATACTACTTACAGCACTTTCAAGTTCTAATGTAAATTTATCATCACTTATGTTTGGTGAATAGATTGTGATATATTCTAGCTCTTTTTTAGATTTTAGTTTGTCGGTTAAATCATTCATAGCTATATCACCCAATACAAAAGCAACATTTGAAGCTAGATATAGTTTATCTTTTATAAGTTCTTCTATCTTTGAACTTAGTGATAAACTATCTGCTACAAGTAAGTTATAAAGTATATCTTCACTTGATTCAACTCTGTTTTTAGTAAAAGCCAATAAATCATCTTGTGTCATATCTTCTAAAGATTTTTGATATATTTTTTGTTTTACATCTTCAACTATTTCAAAAGTTCTAAAGCCTACATCTAAATCTTGTTTAGTTATAT
>JAYEHY010000031.1:0-51944 GCA_034659695.1 Campylobacterota bacterium
AAGTAAACGTATTAACCACAAAATAGAATCTACGGCAAAAGATGCTATACATGCAATGCTCATGTCGGTGATGTCTATTTATACTTATGAGAAAGATGGATTTATCTAATAATACTAAATGCAGAAGAGTATGCCTACTCTTCTATATAGTTTTTAAGTTTTCTACCCACTTTAGGGTGTTTGAGTTTTTTAATAGCTGATGATTCTATCTGTCTTACTCTTTCACGTGTTACTGAAAGTTCTTTTCCTATCTCTTCTAGGGTTCTGTCACTTTCGTCCTCAAGAAGACCAAAACGCATACGGATAACAGCTTTTTCTCTTTCATTTAGCTGGTCAAGTACATCGTCTATTTGGTTGTTAAGGTCATCTTTGAGTACAGTATCTGTTGGACTTAGTGTTGTTTTGTCTTCGATGAAGTCACCAAATCTACCATCATCTTCATCCCCTACAGGTGTTTCAAGAGAAACAGGCTCTTTTGTTATTTTGATGACATTTTTTACCTTGTCAACTGAGAGACCCACCTCTTCTGCGATAGTGTCTAGATCTGGCTCTTTACCCTCTTCTTGAAGGTGTTTTCTAATTATCTTATTGATACGGTTTATCGTCTCTATCATGTGAATAGGGATACGAATAGTTCTTGCTTGGTCTGCAATGGCACGTGAAATGGCTTGACGTATCCACCATGTAGCATAGGTAGAAAATTTATACCCTTTTTCATGCTCAAATTTATCTACAGCTTTCATAAGCCCGATGTTACCCTCTTGGATAAGGTCAAGGAAAGGTAGTCCTCTGTTTGTGTAACGCTTTGCAATCGATACTACGAGTCTAAGGTTAGACTTTGCCATACGTGTTTTTGCTACTTCTGACTTGGCTTTACCTTGACGAATTTGACCTAAAATTTCTTGAAGTTTCTCTTCGGAAAGATCAAAACCGCCTTTACTTGCTTCTCTGGTCTCAAAAAGTTTTTTGATCTCAACATAAGTACTTACCATGGTGGTTTCTGGTACAACATCAATGATATCTTCTTTGTCCATATTGATGATATCATCAAGAAGCTTTTGGTGATTGGCTTTAAGTGTATCGTTAAAAAGTGGTAGTTTGTACTCTAAACGTTTAAGCTCTTTGTCAAAACTATCATCACTTTTAAGTGCAGTCTCCATAGCTTTTACTAATTCATTGATAAGTTTAGATGTGGGTCCAAGGTTAAGTAGTGCAGCTTTAAGCAACTCTTTTTTAAAGGCGATTTTAAGACGTTCATGGATGATTTTAATAGGGTCTTCTTCTGTTTTCATAAACTCTTCAAGATCATCACGAGACTTCATCCACTCTTTTTTAGCTTTTTCTAGTTGCTTAAAGCTCTCTACAACAAGCTTTACTCTTTTGTCATTTTTAGGTGCAGTTCCTGCCTCTTTTTTAGCAGTATCATCAGCATCCTCTTTCTCTGTTTCTGCTTTTTCATCCTCAAAGTTTTTAAATAGCTCTTTTACACGTCTCTCACGATTAAGTAGAGGTCCTTTGTAGTTTAAAATATAACCTATAAGGTAAGGTACTGAACAGATAGCATCAATAATAATATCTTCACCCTCTTCAATACGCATAGAGAGGTCAACTTCCTCCTCTTTTGTAAGTAGAGGAATCTTACCCATTTCACGTAGATACATTCTTACAGGGGAGTCTGAACGACTCCATTCAAGTAACTCTTTTTCTTTATGTAGGTCAAACTCATCTTCTGTACCATCAGCAAGTCTTTTTTTTGCTTCATCTCTTCTTTTAGACTCTTTGGCTGTAAGAAATTTTGCATACTCGGAAGCAGAGATAACTTCTGTTTTTGTATCTGTTGATAGTTTATAAATTTTTTTAGCTTGTGCTGCAGTTGGTGACTTACTAAACTCTTTGGCAATGTTTTCAAATGTAACCACATCACCTTTTTTCTTAGATTTGAATAGTGTTTCTATATTTTTAAAATTGTCTTTAACTGCCATATGTATCCTTCAGTAATAGTTAAGGTGGATTATACCGAAATTTTATTAAAAATTCATAAAAATTTGGTAAATTTTAATTTTTCAGCTATAATCGCGAAAATCTAAAGAGGATTTATACCTCTAATTATGAAGGACTACTTTGCAAGGTAAAGTTTGGAAATTTGGTGACAATATAGATACAGATTTAATTATCGCAGCAAGATATCTTAATACTAGTGAGCCGTCTGAGTTGGCTAAATACGTAATGGAAGATGCAGACCCTGAATTTGTCTCTAAGATGAGTGAAGGTGATATTATCGTTGCAGGTGAAAACTTTGGTTGTGGTTCAAGTCGTGAGCATGCTCCCATAGCACTTAAAGCAGCAGGAGTATCAGCAATTATTGCTCCTACATTTGCACGTATTTTTTATAGAAATGCATTTAACATGGGACTTCCTATCTTTGAGCTTGAAGAAGCAGCCCAGATCAATGAAGGTGACACAGTAAGAGTAGATATGGACGCAGGAGAGGTGATTAATGTTTCTCAAGCAAAAACATATAAATTTTCTCCTATTCCAGAATTTATGCAAGAGTTAGTAGATGCAGGTGGACTTATTGCATTTGCAAAACAAGAGATAGCAAAAAAAGAAATGGTAGAAAAGGCTTAATAATGAGTAAAAGTTATAAAATTGGTGTAATCAAAGGTGATGGAATTGGTCCTGAAATTATTGATGAGGCGATAAAAGTACTTGATGCAGTTTCAGTAGCACAGGGTTTTACCCTTAAATATAATGAAATGTTACTTGGTGGAGCTGCTATAGATGAAACAGGTGTACCTTTACCAGAAGAGACGATAAAAGGTGTAAAGAAGTGTGATGCTATCCTTTTTGGTGCTATAGGTGGACCCAAATGGGATACCCTAGAGAGACATTTACGTCCTGAATCTGGACTGCTTGGTTTACGTAAAGAGATGGGAACATTTGCAAACCTTAGACCTGCAATGGTTTATGATGAGTTAGTAAATGCTTCAAGTCTTAAAGCAGAAGTCATTCAAGGTGTTGACATTATGGTTGTTCGTGAACTTACAGGGGGTATCTACTTTGGTCAGCCAAGAGAGTTACATGAGGACAGAGCATTTAATACGATGATTTATACTAGAGAAGAGGTAAAACGTATTGCTATTGTAGCATTTGATATTGCAATGCAAAGAGATAAACGTATCTGTTCTGTAGATAAAGCAAATGTACTTGAAGTGAGTCAGTTTTGGAGAGAGATAGTTGAAGAGATAGCAGTTGATTACCCAGAAGTTGAGCTTACACATATGTATGTAGATAATGCAGCAATGCAACTTATACGTGATCCTAAACAATTTGACGTGATTTTAACTGGTAATATCTTTGGTGATATCCTCTCAGATGCGGCATCGATGCTTTCTGGTTCTATAGGACTTCTTCCAAGTGCTAGTACTGGTAAAGGTGTTGGGTTATTTGAGCCTATACATGGTTCTGCACCAGATATTACAGGTCAAGGAATTGCTAACCCTTTAGCTACAATTTCAAGTGCTAGTATGATGCTCCGTTATGCTTTAGGTGAAGATGAAGCAGCAGATAAGATAGACAATGCCATCAAAAAAGCACTAAGTGAAGGTTACCGTACAGGAGATCTTGGTGATTATGATGCTAAAGAGATCTGTACTTGTACTGAGATGGGTGATATTATAGCAGACTATAGTAGTAAATAGGACGAACTGCTCTCTCGTTCCCATGCTCTGCGTGGGAATGCATATATCAGTTTATGTCACTAATACATCTAAGTCCATCATTTTATGATGAAAGTAAAAGTTTTATTATCACCTAGCGGTGGATTGTATTTCTTTTTACGTTTGAGTTGAAGTATGCATTCCCACGCAGAGCATGGGAACGAGAAAAAGGTGAAATGTATGGAAAACAGAGCAAGAGTACTTATTGACTGTGAAGATGCTAAGGGTTTGGTCTACAAAATCTCTAAAGTCTTTTATGACAGAGATTTAAACATAGACAATAACCGTGAATTTGTAGATAAAGAGCATGGAAGATTTTTTATGCGTACGGTTGTTACGGGTATTTTTAATGCAAATGAATTAGAAAATGAGTTGCAATCTGTGGTTCCCCAAGATGCACATATTAGAGTAATCGAGCCTACTGATAAGAAAATTATTCTTATGGCAACTAAAGAGTCTCATGCATTGGGAGATATTCTTATCCGTCATGAAGATGGTGAACTAGGGGCTGAAATAGCCTGTGTCATCGCAAATCATAACACTTTAGAGAACTTAGTACGTAAATTTGACATCCCCTTCTTTCATATACCTGCTGATGATATGAGTAGAGAAGAGCATGAAGAGCATGTGATGAAACTTATAAGTGAGTTTGACTTTAATTACATTGTTCTTGCTAAGTATATGCGTATTTTAACACCAACTTTTGTAAAAGCATATACGCAACAAATTATCAATATACATCACTCTTTTTTACCTGCTTTTATTGGAGCTAACCCATATAAGCAAGCCTTTGAACGTGGGGTTAAAATTATTGGAGCTACAGCACATTTTGTAACTGATGACCTAGACGAAGGACCAATCATCGCCCAAGATGTGATACCTGTCAATCATCGTTTAACATGGAAAGATATGCAGAGGGCAGGACGTGATGGTGAAAAGATAGTGCTTTCAAGAGCCTTATCTTTAGTCTTAAATGACAGAGTGTTTGTAAATGGTAATAAAACAATTATATTTTAATAAAAGGAATTTTGAAATATGTTTAATATAGTTTTAGTAGAACCACAGATTCCACCAAATACAGGCACCATAGGTCGTCTTTGTGTGAATTTAGGAGCAACACTTCATTTGGTTAAGCCACTAGGTTTTGATATAGATGATAAAGCGGTAAAGCGTGCAGGACTAGACTACTGGAAAGATTTAGACTTGATTGTGTGGGAGAGTTTTTCAGAGTTTTTAAAAGCACACCCTATTGATGAACATAGCTATATGGCAACCACAAAAACAGATAATCTCTATTTTGATGCTTCATTTAAAAAAGATGACTTTATTTTATTTGGTTCAGAAACCAAAGGTTTAGATGAAAAAGTACTTCTTGCAAATCCAAAGCAGTGTATTACTATCCCTATGGGTGGAAGAGGTAGAAGTTTAAACCTTGGAGTGAGTGTGGGTGTTGTTATTTACGATGCTTTACGTCAAAATTATGACGGCTTTGAAAAAATTACCATAGCCAATACTTTGGAGCATTAGATGACTTTTTGGGATTACCTTTACATTTTTGCAATTATTCTGTTTTCATTTATGACTTTTACTATTATTAGAAATAATTTTTTATCTAAATTCGATGAAGAAGAGAGACGTAAAGACTTGATAGATGAATATGAAGATGATTATGTTTCTAATAAAACAGAAAAAAAAGAGGTGGAGAAAAAGGAAGAGCAAGACTAACCCTCTATTTACCAACATTTAGATAGAATAAAAGCTATTATTATTCCTATAGGACACGCTAAATGACACAACCATTACTTATTGAAATCGGAGTAGAGGAACTTCCTGCTATACCTCTACTTAAAATCGTATCTAACATAGAAAAATCTTGGACAAAACTGCTTAAAGAGTATAAGTTATCTTCAAATTTTGAATTTATCTATACACCTAGAAGACTTGTACTTAAACATGATGCTATGCCAATTAAACAAGCAGATGCAATAGTAGAACTTTTTGGTCCTCCACTAGTAGCAGCAGTGAAAGATGGTAATCCAACTAAAGCAGCTGAAGGCTTTGCACGTAAGTGTGGTGTGAGCTTTGAAGCACTTGGTCGTGAAGAGAAAAATGGAAAAGAAGTACTATACTTTAAAAAAGAAGAGAAGGGTGCTGATACTGCTAACTTACTCCAAGAGATGCTAGAAAAATGGCTAGCCTCTATGTCATTTGGAAAGATGATGCGTTGGGGGGAGAGAACAGATGAGTTTATCCGTCCACTTAGATGGCTTCAAGTTAGATTTGGTGATGCTTCTGTTGCAGTAGAACTTTTTGGTGTAAAGTCAGATACGAAAACCTATCTACATCGTATGGTAAGTTATGACGCAGTAGAAGTACCCAATATAGATGCTTATGAATCTATTTTATCTGAAGGTGCAGTGATGCTTCAGCCTAAAGAGAGAGAATCTAAGATATTAGCTGAGTTCGATGCTTTAGAAGATGAATATAATATTATCATAGAGAGAGATAAGTCACTCATCGCAGAGGTTGTGGCGATTACAGAGAACCCTAAAGCACTTGTAGGTATTTTTGATGAGCTTTTTTTAGAGCTTCCGCCTGAAGTGATTATCACTTCTATGAAAGAGCATCAGCGGTATTTTCCAGTATTTGAAAATGGAAAAATAGCTAACAAGTTTGTAGTAGTAAGCAATGCTTACACAGAAGAGTACTCTAAAGTTGTTGCAGGAAATGAGCGTGTACTTAAACCCCGTCTTGCCGATGGACTCTTTTTTTATAAAAATGACTTAAAGAACGGACTCTCTACGGATGGTCTTGAAAAAGTACAGTTTATAGATGGGCTAGGAACACTTTCGGATAAAATAGTAAGAGAAAGAAATATTGCTATGCGTCTGCTTGGACTCTACATGGAAACAGTTGAAGCTCAGACAGGTCAAAGTAATGCAGAGCTAGAGAAGCTTATGGATAAGTCTGTAAACTTAGCAAAAGCAGACCTTATGTCTGAAATGGTTTATGAATTTACAGAGCTTCAAGGGCTTATGGGGTATTACTATGCCAAAGCATTAGGTGAAGAAGCAGTAGTTTACAATGCTATAAAAGAACAATACATGCCTGTAGGTGAGGGTGCAGAGTTACCAACTTCTATATTCTCTTCTATTGTGTCTATGAGTATTAAGCTTGATACACTCTTTGGTCTCTTCTCGGTAGGAAAGATACCAACAGGTTCTAAAGATCCATTTGCACTTAGACGTGCAGTCAATGGTATTGTTCGTATGGTTACTGCAAATGATTTGAGTTTTAACATTGATGATATAATCGTTTTACTTAAAGATGCGTATGATGACTTTGATACAAATCTGTTAAGTGATTTCATCATAGAGCGTATCAACAAGTCACTAGATGCTAACCCATCTGTAATAGCAGCAGTTTTAGCCTCTGGTGAAAGAGATATAAATGAGATAGCTAAAAAAGTTTCAGCATTGAATGAGATCGTCTCTAATGATGCTTTTAAAGAGCAATTCTCTACTTTTAAGCGTGTAGCAAATATCTCTAAAGATGTTGATCTTGATTCAAGTTTGAGCATAGATATTTCACTTTTTAAAGAAGAGGCAGAAGTAATACTTTATACAGCCTATGAAAAAGTCATTAATCAAGATTATCATGACTATAAAACACAACTTGAAGCACTTTTCGGACTTAAACGAGAACTAGATGGGTATTTTGATGATGTGATGGTAAATACGGATGATGAAGCCTTGAAAACCAATAGGTTGCATACTATTGGGTCTGTGTATAAGACTTTTAGGGGTATTGCGGATATTAAGGAAATTACGGTTTAGGATTTTGACTAAAGGTTTAAAAGAATGTATAATGTGAGTAATTATATAGGAGCATGAAATGACAAGATTACTTTAAAATCTTCATTAAATTTTGGGTCTTTTGTGATTTTCATGAAACATTATGTACAAATGTATCTAGCTCATCAAAACCTTCATCCCAGGGTATACATGTAGTCTTCCCCGACTCTATATCTGCTAGTCTTTGTTGTAACATAGCTTTGTCTTTTTGAAACTGTGGGGTTTTCATGTAGGCTATGGTTTCTTCATCTAGTTCGCTGTCGTTAGAGACTGTAAGATTTTTAATCATCCCCTCTTTTAGGTTTTCTATGAGTGTTAAAAATGTATTTAATTTATTATCTTCAATATCAAATTGAATGGTTTGCATACTCAATCCTTTTGTTTATTAGTATTATATCTAAAATAATTAAGTGGGTGTTATTGTATAATAATTAAAATATTTAGCTAAAATCAATTTAAATAATGGACTTGGAGTAGTGATGAATAAAGATTACAATATGCATTCCCACGCAGAGCATGGGAACGAGAGCGGTATATATGACACCATCATCATAGGAGCGGGTATTGCAGGGTGTTGTTCTGCTTATGCTCTTCAGCAAAAAGGACAAAATGTTCTTCTATTAGATAGAAGTTCTGTGGCAGCTTCTGGGGGTTCTGGGGCTGCTGGGGCTTTTGTCTCTCCTAAAATAGGAAAAGGCTCACCTCTTCAAACGCTTACTAATGAAGCATTTGAATTTGCTAAAGATTTTTATCTTAAATACTTTCCTAAAGACTTTTACCAAACAGGTGTTATTCGTATACCTAAAGATGCCGAAGATGCAAAGAAATTTGCTATTTATGAAGCATTTAATGAGTCTAAATATAGATGCTTAACACAAGAAAAACTTGAAAAACTGGGTATTAAAAACAGTGAAGAGAGTTTTTTGTTTGATGAGTCTGGGGTGTGTGATGCACCTCAAATGTGCAAGGCTATTTTAGAGCAGGTTGAGTTTCAGCAGATGGATGTAGAAAATTTTAAATTCGATGGTGAATACTGGACTATTTATCCAGTATCCCTTAATGCATCCTTGCTTTTAAAGGCTAAAAATATTATTTTAGCTACAGGCTATCAAAATGAGCTTTTAGATATGCGATATATGGGTGTAAGAGGCACGTGGGGCTCTCGTGGTGATTATGAGAGTGCTTTGGACTTAAAAATGAGTATGCATAAGAGTATTTCCATCTCTGCTAATATTAATGGTATCATTAAAATAGGTGCATCTCATGTAAAAACTAAAGAGCCTTGTGTGGTATGCGATGGTGAGCCACTTAGGGGGCTTTTTGAGAGTGCTTCACAAATGGTAGATACGAGCGATTTTGTACTTAAAGAGACTTTTTGTGGTATGCGTTCAGGTTCTAAAGACTATTTTCCCTTAGTTGGAAAAGTGATAGATGTGCCTTTTATGTTTGAGAATTATCCTAAAATAAAAAGAGGTGCTAAGCCAGAGTTTAAGTATATAGATAATCTCTATGTATGCAATGGCTTAGGAGGGCGTGGTTTTGTTTTTGCTCCGTTGATGGCTGAGTTATTGGCTGAATGTATTGTTGATGGAAAAGAGATAGATAATCGGGTAAATCCTGACAGGTTGTTTTTAAAGTGGTGTCGGAAACTGTAGGTCGGGGTGTCCTCTCCCCGACCTACGCCCACTCAGGTTGTTCTGTGACATGTGGAAAGCCATCAAGTAGCTCTTGTGGTTGAAACCTAGGTTTGTAGGCAAAGGCTTTACATCCATCAACCCAGTAACCTAAGTAAATCCATGGAAGTTCAAGAATTTTAGCCAATTGAATTTGGTAAAGTAGTGAGTATGTTCCTAAAGAGAGAGAAGGATAGTCAGGGTCGTAGTAAAAATAGATAGAAGAGATACCATCATCTAAAACATCTATAAGATCAACTCCTACAAGTTTACCATCTATAATGTAAAGAACCTCTTTTCCAAAGTCATTCGCACCATCTACAAAGTTTTCATGGTACTCTCTTTGAGAGATGTTACGATGTGTCCAACCATCTTTTTTATGTTTAAAGGCATGGTATTTGTTATATAAATCTAAATGTGCTTTAGTAAGTGTAGGTTTTTGAACAATGATTTCAGTATCCTTGTTACGCTTAATAGATTTTTTTTGTGATTTGGTATAGTTGTAGTCATTAACATTTACACGAACGCTTTTACACTCATTACAACCATTACAAATAGGATGAAAGAAGTATTTTCCAAAACGTCTCCAACCTCTAGCTATGACAGCAGTTGCAAAAGTTTTACTGGCTCTATTAACATACTTGTAGTTCATGCGTACTTGATTACCAGGAATGTAGGCACAGTCATAGTCTAACATTGAAAAATCTGTTGATAATGGGTTCAATACATCTTGTTTTTTGTTCATAATCGCGATTATACTGAAATTATTGTAAAATTCATTAAAAATAGGGATTAAAATGTTTCTTTATCAACCTACGTCGGGTTATTGCTACAATAGTGACTCTATTTTTCTTTATCATTTTATCTCTACCTTTAAACCTAAAGGTACTCTCTTGGATGTTGGGTGTGGTGTAGGAATTATTTCACTTTTACTTAGTCGTGATTTTACTATTGAGACGAGTATTATAGATAAACAAGAGAAGATGCTAAATTATGCTGAAAATAATTACATACTTAACAAATTTAAAGTAAAAAGTTATCTTGGTGATTTTACACAGTTTTCTACTCAAGATAAGTTTGATTATATTGTTTCTAATCCACCATTTTATGACTCACGAGTACAGCAAAGTGAAAATACACATTTAAATATCGCACGGTATGCTCATCATTTACCTATAGAAAATTTTATAAAAAAAGTTAAAAAACTTTTAAAGCCTAGAGGGTATTTTATTTTTTGTTATGATGCAAAGCAGGTAAATCTACTTTTGCATTATTTACAAAAACATGGTATAACAGCAGAGAAGATGCAGTTTGTACATGCAAAACTGCATAAAGAGTCTAAATTGGTTATGATATCGGCACGTATGGGATCTAAGTCTATGATGCAGATACTGCCTCCATTTGTAGTATTTGATGAGATAAATACTTACAGTAAAAATGCACAAGATGCATTAGATAGAGCAAAAGTTCATAGTATAAAAGGTGATTTTGAATAATGGAACTAATGACACATGAACAATATAATTTTAAATTTAACCCTCTAGAGTGCGAAGCTTGCGGAGGTCATTGTTGTACAGGTGAGAGTGGTTACATTTGGGTAAAATATGAAGAGATTAAAAAAATGGCACGCTATATGGAGCTAAGTGTTGAAGATTTTGCTACAATATACTTAAAGAAAGTAAAACATCGTTATTCACTTATAGAAAAGGAACTAGCTCCTGAAAATTTTGCTTGTATATTTTTTGATGAGTCTATAAAACGGTGTACTGTCTATCTTGTACGTCCTTTACAGTGTCGTACTTTTCCTTTTTGGGAACAGTTTAAAAATAATGAAGAAGAGGTGAGAAAAGAGTGTCCAGGTATCGTATAATATTATCTTTTATTATGATTTTTCATTTTAGCATAGGCTCTCTTTATGCAAAACAAATTCAATTTATTAGTGAAGATGAGCTTATCATTCAAGGGCTTTTATATGAAGAGTATAAAGCTTTTGACCGTAGTAGGGTAGTTTTTGGAAAATTGTATGATAACACAGGAGATAAAGTTTACCTATTTAGAGAGGTAACAGCTTCTTTAATGAGTAAAACCAATATAAATGAGAGTATTAAGCGTTTAAAAATATGGGATAATGCACATCCCAACACTTTAGAGGTTAAACGTCTATTGATACCGCTTTATCTTACAGCAAATGATATTCTGAAAGCTAAAACGGAAGCTGAATGCCTTCTTGAGCGTTCAAATGAAGTTTTAGATCTTGAGTTAGCTTCTAACCCTTTTTTATATTTAGGTGAATTTCAAAGAGCATTATCACTTTTAGGAAAAGTATATAAACAGACATCAAATGAAGCTGTACTTATGCGTATGGCTATTATTATGGATGAATATACAGATGAACGTACACAAGCTATACAACTTTTAGAAATTCACAGACGAATGAATATTGCTGATAATACACTTTATTTTAAACTGCTAGAACTTTATATTAAAGAGAATAATATTGATGGTTTGCTAAGTATCTATAAGGTACTTTACGAAGAAGAGAAAGATGAACAGTATTTACATAAAATTATTGATACATATGCTTACAAAAGAGATGCCTATGGTGCAATTAAGTTTTTAGAAGAGAGTGGAGAAGGTAAGGATATACTTTATGAACTCTACAAAAGAGAAAAGTTTTTTACTAAAGCTTTAATGCTTACAGATGTACTCTATAAAGAGCAAAAAGATGCAAAATGGATAGCAGAAAAAGGTGTACTCACTTTTGAAAAATCAGATAATAAAAATGATAGAAAAATGATAGAAAAAGTTGTATCTTATTTTGAAAAAGCAATTAAAATGGGTATAGATGACAGTATGTATCTGAACTATTATGGATATACATTGATTGATAAAGAGATTAATATTCCAAGAGGTATTGAAATTATAAAGAGTGCATTAGTTCAACAACCAAACAATACCTATTATTTAGACTCCTTAGCATGGGGATACTATAAAGAAAATAAATGTGATAAAGCATATGCAACAATGGAAATAGTAGTAAAGGAAGAGGGACTCAAAGAAGCTGAAATTATAGAACATTGGAGTATGATACAAAAATGTAAATAGAGATACTTTTAGATATAATGCGAAAAAATTATACGAGGTAAATAAATGGCTCAAATATTAGATGAAATTATTAAAAAAACTAAAGCAGATTTAGAAAAAAGAAAAGTAGAATATCCTGTAGAGTGGCTGGGACGTTCATTAGCATTTAACCCTTTTGTACCTAAAGATGTACAGTCAGCACTTAAATCCACTCCTGAAAATCCATATCGTATTATTGCAGAGGTTAAAAAGGCGAGTCCAAGTAAAGGGGTAATCCGTGAAGACTTTGACCCTTTGCTTATAGCTCAAGCCTATGAAAAAGGTGGGGCAGACTCTCTCTCTATTTTAACAGAACCACACTTTTTTCAGGGTAACAAAGAGTACTTAGGTATGGTACGTCGTTATGTAAGCCTTCCACTACTTAGAAAAGATTTTATTGTAGATAAATACCAGTTGGTAGAAGCGTTAGCTTTTGGTGCAGATTATGTGTTGCTTATTGCTATGGCACTGAGCCGTAAAGAGCTTAAGGAATTACATGACTATGCTTTACATTTAGGTTTAGATGTGCTTGTAGAAGTACACAACAAAACAGACTTAGTCAAAGCTATCTTTGCAGGAGCAAACATTATTGGTATCAACCACCGTAACCTAGAGACATTTGAGATGGATATGCGTTTAAGTGAAAAGCTTATTCCTCTTATGCCAAATAATAAAATTATTGTTGCTGAGTCAGGTATTAATGATCATGAAACTGTAGTAGAACTTTCTAAGATGGGTGCTGATGCATTTTTAGTAGGTGAACATTTTATGAGACAGGATGATATTACAGAAGCGATTAAAAAAGTAAAATATGGTAATTGATATATGGTATTGTCAGAAGACAACACCATATTACGTTATTTAAGACAATAGCTTTTTTACCATAGCATTAATTCTTCCACCATCGGCACGACTGCCTATGGTTTTTTTAGCTCCACCCATTACTTTACCCATGTCTTTCATATTTTCAGCACCTACTGAAGCGATAATTTCTTTTAGTACAGATGCTAACTCATCATCTTCCATTGGTTCTGGAAGGTAAGCTTTAACGATGGTTATCTCTGCATCTTCTTTAGCTACTAAGTCATCACGTCCAGCATCAGCAAATTGTGTTTTAGCATCTTCTCTTTGTTTGAGGTACTTCATCATAATAGTTTCAAGGTCTCCATCAGTCACCTCTCTACGCTCATCTACCTCTATCTGTTTTACCGCTGCTTGAATATTTCTTAGTGTATCTCTTTTGATAGTATCTTTAGCACGCATTGCATCTTTTATGTCAGATTTAATCTGGTCTTTTAAACTCATTATATATCCTTGATATTTATTTTCTAGGAAGTGGAGACTTTAGTCCCACCTGCATTCTGCATCTTACTTTTATGTGGAACTAAAGTCTCCACTTCCAAATATTTAAAGTGATTATACTATAATCACTTTATGATTATTACAATAGAAGATAAACAATTTGATACAGAAACGATAACTCAGCTTTATCCTGCTGCAGTAGTAAAGACTGGACATGAAGATGAAACAACGCAAGTAAGTCTTGAGTGGGTAGATGTGGAAGCAAAAGATAAGGTAGAAGTTGTAGGGTATGGACTTTTCGTTAATGTAGGAGAAGAGGAAAAATATAGTTTTATGTTTGAAACAAGAGAGCAGATGGATGAAGCTGCTGGGCGTATTGCTGTACAGCTTCAGAAATAATTTTTACTTCTCTTTAAAGTTTAATGAAGCAGAGTTAATGCAGTAACGTTGATATGTAGGTGCAGGACCATCTGGAAAAACATGCCCTAAGTGTGAACCACAAGCAGCACAACGGACTTCAACACGTCTCATACCAAGTGAATCATCGACTACCTCTTCAATGTTCTCCTCTTCAATAGGCTGAAAGTAACTTGGCCATCCTGTACCAGAGTCAAATTTACTCTCAGAGGTAAAAAGAGGAGTTGCACAACATTTACACTCATAGACACCTTCTGCTTTTGCATCCCAAAACTCATTTTGGAAGGGTGCTTCTGTACCATGGTTTAAACAAACTTTATACTCTAATGGTGTTAAGACCTTTTGTAACTTATCTCTATCTAATTTTATTTTATAAGACATAATAATCCTTTTAATATTTTTATTTATCATAGCTAAATTTCTTTGTATTTAAGTTAGTTTATTCTATGATGTCATATAAACTTTTGGAGAAACTATGTCAACATTTCAACTCTTACTTCTTATTGCTGCTGGAGGGGTATTTTACCTCTTTTTTAAACAACTTTTCTCAGGAAACCATCCTAAAAGGGGTGTAGATTTTGAAGCTAAAGTAGATAATGAACAGTTAGGCGGTATAAATCGTCCTGATAAAACATTTTCAAAACCTAAAGTACAGCTTTCACGTATGGAACAACTGCTTGCTATGACAGATGAAGCTGTTAAGCAAGAGGATTATGAAGAGGCTAAAAAAGCCCTCGGTTCTGCACTGATTGTAGATGAAAATAACAGTGAAGCTTTACAAAAAATGGGATATGTATGTATGAAAACAGAAGCATATGATGAAGCAAAGGAGAGCTATGAAAAGTTACTCACCTTAGATGAGAATGATGACATGGCACATGTCTCTTTAGCCAATGTACTGCATAAACTAGAAGATGAAGAGGGTGCTCAAAAACACCATGAACGTGCTATAGAGTTAGATCCATCATATGCACCTCACCACTTTAATTATGCAAATACACTTTATGATTTAGGGCGTAATAATGAAGCACTAATAGGATACAAAAAAGCACTAGAGTTAGATGATTCTATTGAAGAAGCTCAAAAAATGATAAAAAAATTATCGGAGTAGTTAATGGGTAGTGCATGTTTTTTAACTCAAATAGCTACAGAGGAGATACTCCAAAGGGTCACCAACATGTGTGGTGAATGTTATAGTGATATAGTTAAAGGTGATATCATACATTACGATATGCAAACGTATCGTTACCTTTGTCAGTCTTGTCAAGAGCAACTTTCTGAAAAGATGAATGAAAATTGTGAAATTATAGAAGAAGAGAGTGCAGGACTTTTTTAATTTTCAACAATGTATTTTATGGCATTGATATAACTCAAATTATTTAACTCTCTCCCTTTATATGCTACATCAAAAGCAGTTCCATGGTCTACAGAAGTTCTTAAAATTGGTAAATTTAACGATACATTAATCCCCTCATCAAAATAGAGTGCTTTAAGCGGAGCTAATCCCTGGTCATGATACATGGCAATATAGTGGGTGTATTTTCTGCGTACATTTGGTATAAATGCAACATCTGGTACAAGAGGGTTACTATAGGTTGGAGTCTCTTCTTTCTGACTGTAATGAGGATTGATGGTTATGTTTGCACTCTCTATGGCTTTTTGAATGATTTTTTCTTCAGTACCTAAAACTCCATCATCACCTGCATGAGGGTTAAGCCCTAAAACTGCTACAGTATTACGTGGGTTTGCAGTATGGTAGAAATCGAGTAAAAATCTTGTTAACGCTTTCTCATTGATACTTTTAGCTACTTTATTAAGAGGTATATGCTCTGTAAAAAGAGCAACATACATTTTAGAACACCCAAGCATCATAATGGCTTCTGCGTCAAAGAACTCTCTAAGAGCATCAGTATGACCTTTGTACTTTACTCCTGCTAACTCCCATGCTTTTTTATGTATAGGTAGGGTACAAATGGCATCTACCTTTTTTTCTTTTGCTAACTCTACAGCTTTTGTAAATGATGCATAAGCATATGCACCACTCTCCTTGCTCACTACTCCTGCTTTTATCTCAAATGAAGGAGCTATGTTTTCTATGGTTTTGAACTCTTTTGGTATCTTTATCTGAAGTTTTTTAGCTACTTGTTCTAATACGGCATTATCTATACAGTAAATAGGTTCAACTTCTTTAGAGATTGTCTGGTGATTTTCAAGTGCAAGTTGGATACCTATACCGTTTAAATCACCGATAGAGATGGCTACTTTTTTACGACTTAGCATTTAGTGCTTCGCTTGTACTGAACATCAGTTTTTATCATCATAAATCCTACAGTTATCTTATCATCAAAGCTTTTAAATCGAGTATGGCTTGTTCTAATCCAGTATAAACAGAACGTGCTATGATGCTTTGACCAATGTTTAGCTCTTCTATAGTTTCTATCTCTACGATATCTTTTACATTTTGCATATTGAGTCCATGTCCAGCAGCAACACGAAGCCCTCTCTCCATTGCATCACAGCTAAGAAGGCGTAAATTACGAAGTTCATCATCTAACATCTGTTTAAGTATTTTTCTTGAGAGTTCAAGTTCTGGAATACTGTGGTGTGTTTTAGAAAGGTTTGTGTAAAGCATGGCATATACATTGGCATATTTTCCTGTATGAAACTCTATCCACTCTACATCTAAAGTTTCTGAAGCTTCAACGGCTTCAAGTGAAGGGTCTATAAAAAGTGAAACTTCTATCTCCGCTTTTTGTAGTCTTTTGATGGCTTCATTGAGTTTAGGCTGTTCACCTACAACTGCAAGTCCCCCTTCTGTAGTTACCTCTTCGCGTTTTTCAGGTACAAGTGTTACGCGGTGTGGTTTTAACCTACACGCGATGTCTATCATCTCTGAAGATATAGCACACTCAAGATTGACAGGTAAAGAGGAGAGTTCTATGATGTTTACAGTATCAGTATCTTGAATATGTCGTCTATCTTCACGTAGATGAATGGTTATCTGGTCTGCACCTGCTCTTTTACAAATACCTAGTGCATCTAGTGGGTTTGGGTCTGCTACTTTACGGGCCTCTCTTAAAACTGCAATATGGTCAATGTTTACACCTAGTAACATCCATACTCCTTTAATGTATAATTAGATAAATTATAGCAAAAGATATTTATACTCTCGGAAGTGGAGACTTCAGTCCCACCTAGAATGTGCATAAATATCTGTTTTTATACCCAGTTAAAGCAATAACGTGTTATAAACAAATAAATTTTGGGTGGGACTGCACCTAAAGGTATACACTTCAATAAAGTCTCCACTTCCGTGTTAACTATGAGGAATAAATTATGCCAAATAAAAAAGCACTGCACGTTATAAAATATACAGATATCAAAGAAAAAATAGGTAATGGCAAGCCTACTATTTTAGCTTTTGGTATGAGTCACTGTTATAGTTGTATCGCTATGTCAAAACTATTTTATAAGGTTTTAGAAGAACATCCAACTTTTCAGATTTATGCGATAGATGGACAAAAAGAGCGTTTAGTAAGCCGTGATATTTATAAACTTAAAGAGATGCCTACACAACTTTTTTTTAACGCAGAAGGCGAGGAGGTGTTTCGTCATACAGGCGTGTATAAAAAGGCTGTGGTTGATATTATTTTGAGGAAGTGGGGGTTTGAGTAAACCTTACGTATTATCACGTCATAACCAACATTATGTTAAAATCGCGATAATATTATTATAAAAGGCTTATAGCATGGCAAAAAGAAAGATTAAAAAAGCAGTTTTAGCTTACTCTGGTGGACTTGATACGAGTATCATTTTAAAGTGGTTACAAGATGAGTATGAGTGTGAAGTTGTAACATTTACTGCTGACCTTGGACAAGGTGAAGAGGTAGAACCTGCACGTAAGAAAGCGTTAGATATGGGTATTAAACCTGAAAATGTTTTTATTTTAGACCTTAGAGAAGAGTTTGTAAAAGACTTTGTTTTCCCTATGTTTAGAGCGAATGCGATTTATGAGGGTGAGTATCTGCTTGGAACTTCTATTGCTAGACCGCTTATCTCTAAAAAGCAGATAGAGATAGCACATCAAACTGGTGCAGATGCAGTAAGTCATGGAGCAACAGGTAAAGGAAATGATCAAGTACGTTTTGAACTTGGTTACTTAGCACTTGACCCAGATATCGCAGTTATAGCTCCTTGGAGAGAGTGGGACTTAAATTCTCGTACAAAACTTCTTTCGTATGCAAAAGAGCATGGTATAGATATTGATGATAAAGGTCAAGCAAAACCATACTCAATGGATGCAAACTTACTTCATATCTCTTATGAGGGTGAGCATTTAGAAAATCCTTATAATGAACCAGAAGAGAATATGTGGTTATGGTCTGTAAGTCCTGAAAAAGCACCTGATGAAGCTGAGTACATTACTATTGAGTATAAATTTGGTGACCCTGTAGCTATCAACCGTGAAGAGATGACTCCTGCTCAAATTTTAACGAAGCTCAATGAATATGGTAACAAACATGGTATCGGGCGTATTGACATCGTTGAGAACCGTATGGTGGGAATGAAAGCACGTGGTTGTTATGAGACACCAGGTGGGACTATTATGCTTAAAGCTCACAGAGCCATAGAGTCTATTACTCTTGACAGAGAAGAGGCACATATGAAAGATGAACTTATGCCTAAGTATGCAAAACTCATCTATAACGGTCTATGGTGGTCTCCAGAGCGTAAAATGTTACAAGCTGCTATTGATGCAACTCAAGACCATGTAGAAGGTACAGTGAAGTTAAAACTTTACAAAGGTAACATAACAGTAGTTGGTAGAAAATCTGATATTACACTCTATTCAGAAGCACATTCAACATTTGAAGCAGATGATGTATATGATCAAAAAGATGCAGAAGGGTTTATTAGACTTAATGCACTTAGATTCATTATCGAAGGTAAGAAGCAACCAGAGCGTATAAAATCTCTTGTAGGCTCTTATGACGAAGTAGAGGTATGTCGAATAGAGACAGGCTCTGTAACTATTTGTGAGCGTATTAAGCGTTTCTTTGGATTTGGAAACAAAAATAAAGAGAATAAATAGTATATACGGAAGTGGAGACTTTAGTCCCACTATTAGTTAATGATACATAAATTTTAAAAATTATAAGTGTGAGGTGGGACTAAAGTCTCCACTTCCAAGGGTGTTAATCTAATATCTCCTCCATCTCCTTCAATACCCTTGAAGGAGAAAATTTTAGTAATTTCTCTCTATAAAAAATACTTGGTATAAACTCTAATAAAATATATAACATTCCTATCATTGGATAGAAGGCATAATATTCATTTTTAAATGACTTGAAGGTGTAGCGTTGTAAAAACCACTCTTTTGCACTTTTAACATGGTTATAAAAAAGAAGTACCTCCATAGCAAAGATAGACCCCCATAAAAAGTAGGTTATACCTGTTACAAGAAAAGCACCTTCTATACCATACATACCCATAACAGCAACAAGAAATATGGCAAGATAGAGAGAAAAAGAGCTAAATCCTATAGTGGCAAAAATGACTAAAATAGAGAAAATAAAGAGTAATGCACCAAAGAGAAAGAAAAGCTCTAGGTAAGTTTTTTGCTCTTCGAATGTAGGGCTATAAAAAGCCCCTACTAGGGTGATGATGAAAATAGCGATAACAGTTAGTGCTAAATCACGAAACTCACTCATTTACTCTCCTTTTATTAGTCTATTTCATAAAGCTTTACTAAACTTTTAACATCAGCTTTACGTCCAAGCCACTCTTGGTAGAGATCACTCATCTCTTTAGCACCACCATTAGCCAATATATACTCTTTATACCCGTTTGCTTTCTCTTTGTCAAACTCTGCATTGTCATTGAGGCAAGAGAAAAATGCATCTGCACTAAGAACCTCTGCCCACTTATAAGAGTAGTACCCTGCTGCATAGCCCCCTGCAAAAATATGAGCAAAGCCATGTTGAAATTTGTTGTAACTTGGTGCTTTAAGTAGAGAGGTTTTTTCTCTAATGCCATCTAGTAGCACCTGTACTTCTTCACCTTGATAGAGATTTTGATGGAGTTTAAAGTCAAAAAGTGAAAACTCTACTTGACGTAAGATACCCAATGCTGCTTGGTAGTTTTTAGTCTCTTTGATTTTAGCCATAAGCTCATCTGAGATGGGTTCATTGGTTTGGTAGTGGAAACCAAAACGTTTAAGGATGGCTGCCTCATATGCAAAGTTTTCTAAGAACTGCGAAGGAAACTCAACCACATCCCATGCAACACCGTTAATACCTGAAACTGAACGCTCTTTACATTTTCCAAAAAGGTGGTGTATACCATGTCCCATTTCATGAAAGAGTGTTACTACATCATCGTGTCTAAGTAAAGAGGGGTTCTCATCAGTTGAAGGAGAGAAGTTACATACAATAAAAGCTGAGGCTAAATGTTTGTTTCCTTTTGCATCTATGTAGTGTGTCTCCCAGTCATTCATCCATGCACCACCACGCTTCTCTTTACGTGCTTCAAGGTCAAAGTAGATACGCCCACTAAGTTTTCCCCCCTCAAAGATATCAAAGGTTTTGACACAAGAGTGCCAAGTTGCTACATCCGTAGGTTTAAATGAAACATTGAATAGTTCAGAGACAATATCTAGAACTCCATCTAGCACTCTGCTCTGTTCAAAGTATGGTTTTGTCATAGTATCATCAAAGTTAAATTTCTCTTTTTTTAGTTTTTCTGAGTAGTAACCTACATCATAACCAAAGATTTCATCTATGTTATCTACTTTTTTTGCATAGGCTTGAAGTTCTTTAAGTTCATTTTTTGCTTGTGGTAGGGCAGCATTTGCTAGGGCATCTAAAAATGAGACAACCTCCTCTTCTTTACTTGCATCTCTTGTTTCCAGTGCATAGTGTGCATAAGAGTTGAACTCTAGTAGTTTAGCTTTTTCTTGTTTTAGTGCTAAAATTTGGTCTATAACTTGGGCATTTTCAGGGGCTCTGCTACTGTAGGCTTTAGAGATAGTTTTTCTATGTTTACGGTTTGAACCATAAGTCATATAGGCTAAGTATGAAGGAATTTGTAGGGTAAATTTATAAACCGTTTTACCTTCTATCTCTTCTTTGGCTGCATCAATGTCAGATTGAGGCATTCCTTTAACATCAGATGCTTCCATAATAATTTCAAAAGCATTCGTAGCATCAAGAAGGTTTTGTGAAAAGCTATTAGAGAGTTCAGAGAGCTTTAAAGATATCTCTTCCATTCTTTTCTTCTTCTCCTCTTTTAGTTGTACACCAGAGAGAATAAAGTCTCTTATTTCATGTTCTACTACGGTTTTAGCTTCGTCATCTGTTGCTTTTATTTGTGTAATTTTTTTAAAAAGGGCTTCATTTTGTGCTATTTCAGAAGCATACTTTGAGAGAAGAGGTAGAGATGACTCATAGGCTTTTTGAGTCTCTTCAGAGTTCATAACTGAGTTTAAGTGTGAAAGTGGGGTAAAGAAAAGTCCAAGCTCTTCATCTAAATCTTGAAGTGGTTTAAGTACTTTCTCATAGCTTGTATCATTAGAGTTTGTTATATTATTAATAACAATACGCTGAGTGTCTAAAAGTTTTTCTAGTTCTTGTGGGAATTGTGTTAAATTATTAATCTTGAATTCTTGAAACATTATTTATCCATCATTTAATTTTGAATGATTGTAACACAGCAATAATAATAAAACGCAACTATTAATAAAGTTTTGATAAAATATATGAATTATAAATCCAACAAGGACATAGAATGAAAGTATTATTAATAAAAGATGTAAAAGCACTTGGTAAAGCAGGCGAGATTAAAGAGGTAAAAGATGGTTATGGTCAGAATTTTCTTATTGGTAAGGGTTTAGCAAAATTGGCAACACCTGATGTTGTGGCTAACTGGAAAGCAGAGCAAGAGAGAGTAGCAAAAGAGTTGGCTGATGACCTTGCACGTTTGGCTCAAGAGAAAGTAACACTTGAAGAGACAATAGTCAGAATTGAAAAGCAATCAGCTCCAGTAGGAATAAAAGGTTCTGTAGGTAATGCTGATATATCTAAGGCTATTGAAGAGCAAATTAAAATTACATTGGATAAAAAGCATATTAACTTGAAAAAAGCCTTAAAATCAACAGGTATACATGAAGTAGATGCAAAGCTAGGTCATGGAATTCATGCAGCACTTAAAGTTGAAGTAGTTGGTGTTTAATGTTTCATGCAACAACGATACTTGGGTACAAAGCTGAAGGAAAAGCGGTTATCGGTGGAGATGGTCAAGTCTCCTTTGGAGATACAGTACTCAAGGGTAATGCCACTAAAATAAGAACACTAGGAGAGGGTAAAGTACTTGCTGGTTTTGCAGGAAGTACAGCTGATGCATTTAACCTTTTTGACATGTTTGAGACAATTTTAGCAGAGAAAAAAGGTGACCTTTTTAAGTCAGTAATAGGTTTCTCTAAGATGTGGAGGAAAGATAAGCATTTACGTCAACTTGAAGCGATGATGATTGTACTTAATCAAGAGCATATTTATATACTAACAGGTACAGGTGATGTGGTAGAACCAGAAGATGGTAAAATTGCGGCTATTGGTTCGGGTGGCAATTATGCTATCTCAGCTGCTAGAGCCTTAGACAGACACTCAAACCTTACACCACAAGAGTTGGTAAAAGAGTCACTTGGCGTTGCAGGTGACCTCTGTATCTATACCAATAAAAATATAAAAACATTAGAATTATAAGAGGAAATATACTTGGATAATTTAACACCAAAAGAGATAGTAATCTATCTTGACAAATATGTCATTGGACAAAGTGATGCAAAAAAAACGATTGCTGTTGCGTTAAGAAATCGTTATAGACGTATGCAACTTAGCCTTGAGATGCAACAAGATGTTACCCCTAAAAATATCTTAATGATAGGAAGTACAGGCGTAGGTAAAACTGAAATAGCAAGAAGACTAGCTAAGATGATGAATTTACCTTTTATCAAAGTTGAAGCGAGTAAATACACTGAGGTAGGTTTTGTAGGCCGTGATGTAGAGTCTATGATACGTGATTTAGCGTCAATATCTATGGGAATTGTGCGTGAGAGTGAAAATGAAAAGAATCAAGAGAAAATTGCAAACTATATAGAAAATAAAATTATAGAAAAACTTTTACCCCCTTTGCCTGTAGGTGCAACAGAGCAGAAGCAAGCAGAGTATGATGCATCGTTTGTACGTATGCAAGAGAAATTTGCTAAAGGTGAACTTGACCATCTTAAAATTAAAGTAACAGTGCCAAATAATCCTATGATGCCTGAAGAGGGTCTTCCTCCACAGATGATACAGGTACAAGAGTCTATTGTTAAAGTATTGGGTGGTATGGGCAAAAAAGGTCCTGAAAAAGAGGTGACTGTTGCTGATGCTAAAAAGATATTAGCACAAGAAGCAAGTGAAGCGTTACTTGATGAAGAGCAACTTAAAGAGCTTGCACTTGAAAAAGTAGAGAAGGGTGGAATAGTTTTTCTTGATGAGGTAGATAAAATAGCAGTAGGTTCAAATTCGCAGAGCAGGCAAGATCCAAGTAAAGAGGGTGTACAGAGAGATTTACTTCCTATTGTGGAAGGTTCTAATGTACATACAAAGCTAGGTATGGTAAAGACAGATCATATACTTTTTATTGCTGCTGGTGCATTTCATACATCTAAGCCTAGTGACCTTATGCCAGAACTTCAAGGGCGTTTTCCTTTACGTGTGGAGTTAAATAGTCTAGATGAAGAGACACTCTATAGAATTTTAACAGAACCAAATAATTCACTTATTAAACAATACGAGGCATTAATGCAAGTGGAGGGAGTAGATTTAGTATTTGATGAAGAAGCATTAAGAGCTATTGCCCACTACTCACTCTTAGCAAATGAAAAAACTGAAGATATCGGTGCAAGACGTCTACATACAGTCATGGAAAAGATCTTAGAAGAGATTAGTTTCTCTGCTGATGAATCTGTTGGTGAAAGTATTATTATTGATAAGTCTTTGGTAGAAGAGAAAATTGGAAAAGTCGTAGAAGATGAAGATACAACAAGGTATATATTATAATGTTTAAACATAGAGAAGAGGAGTTAGATACAAAAGCAGGTTTCGTAGCAGTTGTAGGGCGACCTAATGCAGGAAAGAGCACATTACTAAACCATATAGTAGGTGAGAAACTAGCGATGGTTTCAAAAAAAGCCCAAGCAACACGTAAACGTATGAATATTATAGTTATGCATGAAAACTATCAAGAGGAGGAGTCACAAATTATTTTTATTGATACACCTGGTATTCATGAAAAAGAGAGACTACTTAATAAGTTTATGATGGATGAAGCACTTAAAGCTATAGGTGATGCGGACTTGATTGTATTTTTAGCACCTATTACAGATAAATTATCAGAGTATGAAAAATTTTTAAGAATGACAGAGAAGAAAAATACAAAACATATTGTACTTCTTACAAAGATGGACCATGTAAAACAGGGGGATATTCTTAAAAAACTAGGTGAGTATCAGAAGTATCAAGATAGATTTGAAGCCATTATCCCTTTTTCTGTTAATAAAAAAGTTGGAAAAACTCAACTACTTGATGAGATAAGTAAACATTTACCTCTCTCACCATTTTTATTTGACACAGAAATATTAACAACAGATAATATACGTGATATTTATAAAGAGCTTATAAGAGAATCAATTTTTGAAAACCTAAGTGATGAGATACCTTATGAAAGTGATGTAACGATAGATAATATAGATGAATCAGATACACTAGATAGAGTTTATGCAACAATAGTAGTAGAGAAAGATACTCAAAAAGGCATGATAGTAGGTCAAAAAGGTGAAGGCATTAAGAGAGTGGGAAAATTTGCACGTCAACAGATGGAAATATTTTCAGGTAAAAAAATATTTTTAGATTTACATGTTGCTGTTAAAAAAGGATGGAGTAAAAATAAAGATGGACTAGAGGAGTTTGGCTATATTGTTTAATTTGACTGCTAATTTAATAAAAATTAAATAATATAGAGCTTGTAAGACGCTTTTAATATTATAACATATATAATTGTTTAATAAACAAGGAAGAATAGAATGTTTTTGAAAAAAAGTTCATCAGATAAATCAAAATCTATTATGAAAAATGTTATTGTACATGATTCATATATTGATAAGAGTTATATTTTTAAGAATGATTCTTTTCATTCTCTAAAAAAACTTCATTATAATACTTCAAACTTTGTTACTTCATATATGAATAACAAAGATATGATTATTACTACTATTAAATTAAGTCGAAGTATTCCTGAAGAAGATATTGAAGATATTATTGAAATTAAGGCTTATGAAGAGTTAGGTCTTGATCAAGCTAGTAACTACATCATCTCATCTTTTGAAATTGAAACAGATGACGATGAGAGAGAATTTCATATTTTTGTTGTTACCTCTGAGTTGTTAGAGGAACTTTATCTTCCAGTAAAAGAAGAGACAAAGTATTTAGATTTAATTATACCTGCTCCACTTCTCTATAAAGCTTTATATAAAAAAGAAATTTTAGATGATAATGCTATACATTGTTTTGTATACTTTACACAAAATGATGCATTTATCACTTTTTATAAGAATGGTGACTATCTTTATTCTAAATCTATTGATTACTCTTTAGATCAACTTTATGATAAATATTGTGAACTATTGGGAGAACCTGTAGATAAAAAAGAGTTTTTATCTACTCTTGAAAGTGAAGGTCTTAAAGCAACAGATGAGACTTACCAAGAAAATTTTATGAAAATATTTTCAGAAGTTTTTATTAGTATTAATGATATTGCTATCTATGCAAAAAGAGCATTTGAATTAGATACAATAGATCATATGTTTATAGGTAGTTCTAAAGGTCCAATTATAGGTTTAGATGATTATAGTCAAAGTTATTTGGGATTACAATCTTCAGAGTTAAATTTCACATATGATATTAAAAATGACGAGTGGTATGTAGATCAACTAGAGTATTTAATGTTACTGAGTTCTTTAATTCATATTGAAGAGGGCTTAAGTAGTATTAACCTTACTATGTTCCCAAGACCACCATCTTTTATGAATCGTACAAGTGGACAATTTATCATTGCTACCTTTGCTGCAATCTCTGCAGGTTTAGCTCTTCCACTGGTGTATCTTTTAGGTTCATATACAAATGATGCTAAAATTTATGCATTAGGAATACAAAACAGTGAGTTAAAAGCTGAAGTTGTAAAATATAAAAAAATACTTAGTGATAAAAAATCAAAAATAGCAGGTCTTGATAAAAATATTGCAGATTTATTAGATAAATATAATGGTAAAACGAAAACATTAAATGCTATTTATGATAAAAAAGTAAATTATAATCTTAAGTCAGGAAGACTTCATGTAGTTGCTGATGAATTAAACAAATTTGATGTTTTTGTTGATTTAATATATACAAATGATGATATTGTGTGGATGTCACTTGTAAGTTCTGATGATAGAAAATTTACTGAACTTATTAAATATATTTCTGATACACATTTTGATAAAATAAATCAGATTGATATAGAGCGAATTCAAAAAGATGTCGATAATGATTATTATAGAGGTATTTTAAAGGTTGATTTAAAATGAAATTTATAGAAGATAAATTAGAAGAGTTAGATGCATATTTTGCACCAAAAAAAGAGAGTGAAAAATGGATGTTTATTGGAGCTATCGCAGGAGCAATTGCTTATGTAGCGTATGCATATCTTTTACCTTATACAGAAAAAATGCATAAAAAAAGTGAATCTACGAAAAAAACCATTCAAAAAAGTATAGCAGATAATAATATTTATCTTAATTCTATCACAGTGAATGGTAATCGTGAATATTATGTTAATCAATTTAATCGAGATATTATTAATAAAGAGAAAAGAATAGTTCATATTAATGAAAAAATAGAATTTGTTGATAAGAATTTAGAAAAATTATCAGATATGTTATTTAACCAAAAGAGTTGGTCAAGATTTTTAAACTCTATTACATCAAAAGCTGAAGTACAAAATGTAGAAGTACAATATATTGAAAACAAATATGTAGATAATAATGGTAGTTTTGGACATGTCTTAGAGATAGAAGTTGGTTGTAAAGGTGAATATAAGGGTATCATTAAGTTTATTAATGAAATAGAACAGAATGTTCTTGTAACAGATGTTTTTGGTACTAAGATTTCACTTGATCCTAATTCGTCAAAAGTTTTGGCAGATATTAATATTTCAGTATGGGGGATAAATTATTAATGAAAAAGATAGTATTAATAATGTCATTTATGATAGTCTGGATTTATGCAGATCTTACTGTAGATGAAATTGAAAAAATGATTAGTACAATTCATTTAAAAAGAGTAGGTGTTCAACTTAGTAAACTTGAAACAACAAAAGAGCCTTTTGTTCGTTTAGAAGAGGAAAATAATGTTACAAGATTTGTTACTCCTACTAAAACGGTTAAACTTAAGTTACATGGTATTGTAAACGGAAAAGCATACATTAATAATTCATGGTACGATGTTAATGCCTCTGTTATGGGATATGAATTAAAACACATAGGTAAAAATGGTGTAGTACTAAGAAACGGAAATAATATTAAGAAATTATTTCTTAAGAAAAAAAGAGATACTCTTATTATATTGGAAGAAAGGTAATTTATGAGAAATTTACAAAAGTTTATAATATTATTCGCAATAATGTTAGGTTTGAATAGTACATTGTCAGCAGCTAGTTGTTCTAGTAAACTATTTAGTGTTACGATTGATAGTAAATTAAGTATTAGTGATGTTATTGAAAATTTAGCAGAAACATGTGATTTAACAGTTATTGTCAGAGATGAAGCTGCTAAAAAAAGAATGAATAAAAAACTCTATTATGTAAAATTAAAAAATAGTACATTGAAAGGTTTTTTAGGAGTTATACTTAAAGACAATGATCTTCACTACACATTAACAGGAAATAAATTAAAAATTTCATATCTAATTACAAGAACATTCCGTGTACATTATGTATCAGGACAGAGAGTAGGAAAAAGTAATGCTAATGTTACTATAGCAAATTCAACTTCATCAGCGTCAGGAACAACTGATGGTGCGGGTACAATGTCCAAAACAGGTATAGCTATAGAGAGTAATCATGAATTTACTTTTTGGAAAACTGTAGAAAAAGAGGTTCAACGTATACTCATAGGTGCTGGTGATGGCAGTACACACTATGCAAAAACAGGAGATGGTTGGACAGGTCCTGATGGTCAAATTTGGGAATATAACCCTTTAGCTCCTATTGTTAATCCTGAAGCCGGTATGGTTACAGTTACAGGTACGGATAGACAGATTAGTAGAGTATCAAAATATATTCATGCATTAACTAATCAAATTAAAAAGCAAGTATTAATTGATGTGCGTATTCTTACAGTAAATTTTGATGACAGTAAAACAACTGGTGTTGATTGGTCACAGCTGTATGGTTTACAAAATATGACCATTAATTCCTTAGCTATGGCACAAAAAGATGTAGCTTCCTATACTTTTGATAGTTTATCAGGTATTACGGATTCAGAATTTACAAATACAGGGCAAAGTTCAAGTGCAAACCTTGTTCAGATGACAGGAAATACAAAAGTCTCAGAAGTTGTAAAGTTTTTATCGACTCAAGGAGATGTTAAAGCGATATCAAGTCCAAGGGTTATGACACTGAATAATCAACCGGCACTTATTTCCGTTGGTAAAGAACTTTTTTATAAGTTAAAATCTACAAGTGAAATGGGTGGAGGTTCAAGTTCTAATACTGCAGAAGGAGAAACAGTGGATTCTGTATTTGCTGGTATACTATTAGATATTACACCTGAAATTAGTAAGGATGGCTCTATAATATTAAAAATTAATCCATCAATTTCAGATACTATTTCTGACATTGGTACAGGAGATGGCACTAGAAATATACCACCAGATTTAGTAAGAAGACAGATTTCATCTGTAATTAGGGTAAAAGATGGAGAACATGCTATACTAGGTGGACTGATCTTTTCAAGAGAGGGTGTGAAGGTTAATAAAGTTCCATTATTAGGTGACATACCTCTACTTGAATATGCCTTTAAACATGAAGAGAAGATTAATGCGGTAGAAGAGTTAGTATTTATTGTTACTCCACATGTAATAAAAACATCTAAATCTGTAACATTAAAAGACTTGGGGTATAGAAAACTTAATGAAAAGTAGATATGGAAATGCAAAATTAGCCTTTGTTGATTCTGTGGATGTAGATGATTATATAGAATTAGATGCATCTGTAAAAGCTTATGAACAATTAGCGCATAGTGTTGATAAGCCCTTAAAAATGATATTACTGTTTGGTAAACCTGGCACAGGAAAAAGTATACTTCTCAATCGTATTCAAAATAAATTGAAACATCAAAAAGAGATTCATTATTTTGATACACCTCCTATAAATGAAAAAGAATTTTTTCATAAGCTTTTTAAAGTTTTAACAAAGCAAGATTTACCTAATAATACAGCAGTAAATTTTTCTGCTTTAGTGGATTTTTCGAAAAATCTAAAAGGAAAGCGTGAAATTATTATTTTATTAGATGAAGCACAAATGTATAATAGTGATATGATGGAAAAGATTAGACTTTTGTCTGACAGTAGAGCTGTGAAGTTTGTTATTTCTTTACATAAAACAGAAAATGAAGATTTAATTGCCAAGGAGCATTTTCAATCACGTATATGGGAAGTAATTGAGCTTAAAAATGCTACAAAAGAGAATCAATTTACGTATATACATAAAAAATTATTAAAAAAGAATCTGTTTGAAGTAGCTAATAGTATTAAAGATAAGCATATGAAATTAATTCATACTTTTACTAAAGGTAACTATAGAGAGTGTAATAAATTACTTTTTACTATATTTGAAATATGTGAATATTATGATGAAAATAATCCAAGCAAAATTGACTATGAGAGTATACCTCAAAGAATTATAGAGATGGCAGCATTAAAATTAGGATATATTCATGTATGATATTAAACCTTTGGAAGAGAAATGGGAGAAATATAATAGAAAACAAAAAAGACCTCTCTATATATTATTATTTATTTTATTTATACTCATTGGTTCTGCAATTTTTATAAAGTATAAAGGTATTGATGTCTTAACTATTTTTAATAACTATATTAATAAAGTAGAAGTCATCAAAAATGAGATAAGTTATGTGGATATAAATAAAACTAAAGTAAAAAATCAGAGTCTTATTGAAGTTTCTGAACGAGGAACAATAGATAATATTTCGAATCCTATAGAAGATATAGACACTATTAAAAAACCAAAAGTACATCTAAATATTATTGAGACATCAAGTGAAGAAGCATATGATGATGTTTCAAAACGTTTTATGCTAACGCATAATATTGATGACTCACTATTCTTAGCAAAAAGCTATTATAATAAAAAAGATTATAAAAAAGCTATATATTGGGCATTTGAAACAAATAAGATTGATGCAGATATTGATGAAAGTTGGTTTATTTTAGTTAATTCAAAAGTTAAATTGGGTCATAAAAATGAAGCGATAGGAATTTTAACTAAATATATTAAAAGAACTAATTCAGCAGAAGCAAATAATTTATTATATAAGATTAAAAAAGGTACTTTGTAACTATTTTTAGTACATAGAAGGGATAGATTAATGGTAAAACTTATTGAAATGATGCTTGAAGAGAAGCTAATAACTAAGGATGCTATCTCTACCTTGGTAAGAAGTAGACCTCCTAAAAAAATTTCATTTGCGAATCTTGTTGCAGAAAAGATGATAGATTTACACTCTGTAGAAATATATCTGGCTAAAAAGATAAGGCAAGGTGTTATTACATTAAAACATTTAGAAAAAATAGAGGGAATTAATATTACTCCAATTCTTGAAGAAGTTGCAAAAGCATTGCATATGGAGTATATTGATTTAGATGAAATTGAGATAAATATGAAGCTTTTTTCTCAGGTACCTTATAGTCAACTAATTAAATATAATATTATTCCAGTAGAAGAGAATGATTTAAGTGTTCTTATAGTTTTTGATGATCCTCTAGATATGAAAGCACAAGATACTGTTCAACGTATGTTTCCTAAAAAACCTATAAAAATAGCTATTTCAAAACCTAAACAGATTCATCAACATCTTCAAAGACTTGAAATTAATGAAAGTATTAAAGGTCTGGTTGCTGATATTCGTAAGGATTTAAGTATTGATGGTCAAGGTGATAAGGATGATGATGAGTCACCAGCTGTATTAAAACTTATTGAAATTATTATTAAATCAGCTATTTTTTCAGGTGCTAGTGATATTCATATTGAGGCAAATGAAAAAAGTTGTATTGTCAGAGTTCGTGTAGATGGTATTTTGAGACAAAGTTTTATTTTCGATAAAGATATTTTTGGTCCACTTGCATCAAGAATGAAGCTACTTTCAAATTTGGATATAGCAGAGAAAAGAAAACCACAAGATGGTAGATTCTCTACAGAAGTATCAAAAAAACCATTTGACTTCAGGGTTTCAACTCTGCCTACAATATTTGGAGAATCTATTGTATTAAGAATCCTTGATAAGTCTAAAGCAATGATTAAACTTGCAGATGCAGGAATGAGTCAATTTTGTTTAGATAGATTTTCTGAGGCCATACAGGTACCTTATGGTATTGTTTTAGTTACGGGGCCTACAGGTTCTGGTAAGACAACTACGCTTTATGGAGCATTAAATGCTATAAAAGATGTAAAAGATAAAATCATTACTGTAGAGGATCCTGTAGAGTATCAAATGGCTGGATTACAACAAGTACATGTTAATGCAAATATAGGATTAAGCTTTGCAGATGCACTTAAATCAATTTTAAGACAGGATCCAGATAAGATAATGATCGGTGAAATTAGGGATAAGGAGACTCTGCGTATTGCTATTCAAGCAGCACTTACTGGTCACCTAGTACTCTCTACGCTGCATACAAATGATTCTATCTCAGCTGTTACAAGAATTTTAGATATGGGAATTGAAGAGTATCTTGTTAGTGGTGCATTAGTAGCTATTCAAGCACAAAGACTTGTTCGTAAAATATGTCCACAGTGTAGAAAAACCACACTTCTTCCAGATAGTCTTTTGGTTGATGTAAAGAAGTACCTTCCTGAAAATCCTACATTTTATGTGGGAGAAGGGTGTAAAGAGTGTGATCATACAGGTTACTCAGGTAGAGAAATGATATCTGAAGTATTAACTGTAAGTGAAACAATGTCACGTATGATTGCGAATAATGCATCCAAAGAAGATCTGACAAAACAGGCACTTGATGAAGGTTTTATTAATATGTTTGAAGATGGTATAGCTAAATCCTTAGAAGGCAAAACAACAATAGATGAAATTTATAGGGTTGCGAGATTATAATGAAATATTTTAATGTTACAGTAATGGATAAAGGGAAAAAGCGTTTAGAGTTGATTCAAGCAGAAAATAAAATTGAAGCTATATCACATGCAAAGAGTAAATTTTCAGGCTCTATCATAATGAAAGCTGCTGAAACAGCAGCACCATTAGAAGATACTCTTGATAATGTACTTAAAGGGGTTAAAAAATCTTTTAAAAAGAAAATACCTTTCAATGATAAAATATCAACAATTAAGCAGATAGCTGTTATGGTTGATGCAGGAATATCTATTAGTGATACATTAAGAGATGTTGGTGATAATACTGAAAATCCTGAGTTAAAAAAAATTTATGCTAAGATTGATAGTGATATCAATGCTGGTAATAGTATGTCTGATGCAATGGAACCCTATATTGATGAATTTGGTCAAGTAGCTTTGGCTATGACAAACCTGGGAGAGAGAACAGGAAATCTTTCAGAATCATATCATAAACTTGCAGAAATTTTAGAGAATATTAGAGATAACAATGCAAAGTTTAAAAAAGCTATACGTAGTCCCATGATTACCTTAGGAGCGATGGGAATTGCTTTTACTGTTTTGATTATGGTTGTTGTACCAAAATTTAAAGATATTTTTTCTAAATTTAAAACAGAATTGCCAATGCCAACTAAAATACTTTTAAATTTGGAATGGGCATTTAGTAATTATGGTTTATATATTATATCTGCTATAGCAATTGGAATTTTTACAATGAAATATTTTTATAAAAATAGTAGAGATTTTAAACTTAAAATGGATGGAGTTCTCATACATCCTAAATTTTTCCTTATAAATAGAGCAATTTTTCTCTCTACTATGCATAAATACAACTTGGTTTTTGGTGAATTAGTTAGATCGGGTATCCCTGTCTCAGAAGCTTTAGAGACGGCTATTGGTATGGTAGATAATCTTGCAATTAAAGAAAAATTATTGGGAGTAAATGCAAATATTGGACGTGGTATGAACTTGGCTGAAGCCTTGGAAATTACAGGTTTATATCAAAATATGCTTCTTCAAATGATTAAAGCAGGAGAGGCAGGTGGACAACTAGATGCAATGCTAGATAAAGTAACAAATTACTACCATATGGAATTTCAAGATTTAATTGATAACTTATCATCATATATTGAACCTATTATGATGTTCTTTATTGCTATCTTAGTATTGCTTATGGCACTTGGGATATTTATGCCTATGTGGGATTTAGGAAAAGCTGTAGGAGGTTGAGAAAGAATAAACTTCTTCTCTCTTCTATGCTTGTTTCTATGATTTAGAAGTAAAATATAATACCAAATCTCTAAGGATAATAATGACCAAAGCACTTTTACTTCTTAATATGGGTGGACCAAATAATATAAACGAGGTAGAGCTATTTTTACGTAATATGTTTGCAGATAAAAATATATTGACAATGAACCCTTATTTACGTAAATTTATTGGAAATATTATCATCTCTAAGCGTCTTGAGGATGTAAAAGAAAATTATCAGCTATTAGGTGGTAAGTCACCACTTCCAGGACTTACTGATGAACTTATTTTAAGATTGAAAAATTATTTAACTATGCCTATTTATCCAGTAATGCGTTATGTTCCTCCTTTTGCAGATGAGGCATTAATAAAATGTAAAAAGGATGGTGTAGAGGAGCTTATCTTATTTCCTATGTATCCTCAATATTCAATAACAACAACACGCTCTTCACTTGAAGATATAGAGCAAAGATGTAAAGCTTTGGACTATAGTCCAAAAATTATACTAATAGACCCTTATTATGATGATTATGATTATATATCAGCTAGCTGCGAAAAAATCATTGAAGCTTCAGAAGGAAAAGATACAAAAGAGTATGATCTTTTACTCTCTGCACATGGTTTGCCCTTAAGTATTATTAGAGCAGGTGATCCTTATCAAAATCAAATAGAGGCAAATGCCTCGGCTATAAAGATTTATCTTAAAGAGCGTGGCATAGAGTTTCATGAAATAAAACTGGTCTATCAGTCTAAAGTAGGAAGTGCTGCTTGGCTTGAGCCTAACCTTGTAGATGTTTTACGTAATCCTACGCATAGAAAAGTATTAATTTACCCTTTAGCTTTTACACTTGACAATTCAGAAACAGTGTTTGAATTAGATATTGAACATAGAGAGATTGCTGATAAAATTAAATATGAAGATTATATTGTGGCTTCCTGTATGAATAGTAGTGATAGGTTTATAGATTTTATAGCCAATAAGGTAAACAAAATATAGTGAAAACTCTACATACATCATTACAATATACTACAGAGGTCAATCGTTCAAAGTTTATTACACATCTAGTACCTATTGATGAATATGAAGGCTTACAAAACAGACTTAAAGATGAACATCCTAAGGCTAACCATGTAGTCTATGCATTAAGGTATTTAAATGAATTTGAACAGATAGTAGAAAATAGTTCAGATGATGGTGAGCCAAAAGGGTGTGCAGGTGTTCCTGCATTAAATGTACTTCGTGGTGAGAGCCTTATAAATTGTGCTGTGCTTATAGTGCGTTATTTTGGTGGTATTAAGCTTGGAACAGGCGGTATGGCAAGGGCTTATGCCTTATCTGTAAAAAATGTACTTAAAGAGTCTAATTTAATACCTTATGAAAAAGAAGTAGAATATATCTTTACATCTAACTATAACGAAGTCAATAAAACACTTTATAGCTTAAAACAGTTAAATCTTACAAAGTATGAGCGAGATTTTGGTATGGATAAAGTTACATGGAAGGTAACAGGTAGCGAAGATAAAATAGAGAAATTTAAAAATATGTAGCAAGATTTAGATAAAATTATATTTTAAAAAAGTGATTGTCTCAAATTTATTTGAGACAACACTTTTTGCTATAACACTTTTTTGCTACAGCGCCTCTTCATCCTCTTCATCTGTTCTGATACGGATGGTTCTTGATATATCTGATACGAATATCTTACCATCACCAATTTTTCCTGTTTTAGCAGCTTGTGCAATGGCTTCTATAGCTTTATTTGCAAACTCATCACTACTTACAACAATTTCTATTTTTACTTTAGGGATGAACTCTACTACATACTCAGCTCCTCTGTAGAGCTCTGAGTGTCCCTGTTGTCTTCCGTAACCCTTAACTTCGGAGATAGTCATCCCTTCAATACCTGCTTCTACCAACGCTTCTTTTACATCATCTAATTTAAATGGTTTAATAATTGCTTCAATTTTTTTCATAATTTTCCTTTATTATAAGACTTTAGTTTATTGTATTAAAATATTCTTAAATACTACGTTTAAATTCAGGATATGCTTCCATACCACACTCTGTAACATCGATACCTTCTAGTTGTTCTTCATCCTCTGCACGAAGTATAAATATTTTATTAATAGTATAAATTGTAATCCATGAGAGAGGAAAGACGATTAGTCCTACTATAACAATACCTTTTAATTGAGATAAAATACTTACATCTGCCACAAAAATACCAACAGCTAGTGTTCCCCAAATACCATTGACTAAGTGTACAGATAATGCTCCAACTGGGTCATCCATTTTTAATTTATCAAATAATGGAACACAAAATACAACCAATGCACCACCAATTGCACCTACAAGAATAGGTGTATAGATGTCATACTGATCTGGTCCAGCTGTTACTGCTACAAGTCCACCCAAAGCCCCATTGAGTATCATAGTAATATCAAATTTTTTATAACGAAAATATGTAAGTAACCACCCTACAATTGCACCTGCAAGTCCTGCAGTGTTCGTATTCATAATTGTAAGGGCAACTGCATCGGCATTTTCTTTAGAACTAATAGCACCCACAGATCCACCATTGAATCCAAACCAACCTATCCATAGTAGTAAAGCACCAAGTGTCACCAAAGGGATGTTAGATGCAGGAATAACACGAACTTTTCCATTTCTAAATCTTCCATATCTAGGACCCATAATAAGTATAGCAGCTAACAATGCCCATCCACCTGTTGAGTGTATGACTGTTGAACCTGCAAGGTCAGATAGTGAAGATATATCTAAAGCAGTTCCAGATAAAAAATTTGCTCCCCAAGTGAGATTTACAATGGTAGGATAGATAAATGCACCAACTATCACTGTAAAGATAGCCAAAGGTAAAATACGTGAACGTTCACTTACTCCACCACTCATGATATTGACTACTTTACCTACAAATGCCATTTGAAACATAAAGAATGCATATTTACTTATGCTATCTTGATGGTCCCAGCTTCCAAAAGCATACTCATACCCTATAAGCATAAAAGAGATAGATGCTACTGCATATATCATAACATTTACTGTTAGTACAGCAGTTACATTTTTAGTACGTACAAGTCCTGCTTCAAGCATAGCAAAACCTGGTACCATAAAGATGATAAGGGTCATTGCAAAGATAGCAAAGAACGTATCAATTACATAATTCATTTCCATAATTTACTCCTAGTAATTTAGTGTTATAAGTGTATCTTTTATTAGAGAGAATTGAAAGGAATTTTTGATGTATAATTAAGCAAAAATTATTAATTATTTACAAGATATGTGGGGGGATTGATTAAAATTTAATCAGTTGTATTTTGCAACAAGGAAAACCCTGTGCAAATTAGGATTAGAGTGCGTCTGCATCCGTTTCATCAGTTCTGATACGAAGTACTGAATCAATACTACTTACGAAAATCTTACCATCACCAATCTTACCAGTTTTAGCTGCGGTATTGATAGCTTTAACAGCAATATCTACATACTCATCTGTGCTTACTACAATCTCTATTTTTATTTTAGGTATAAACTCTACCACATACTCTGCACCTCTATAAAGCTCAGAATGACCTTGTTGTCTTCCATAACCTTTTACTTCAGATACCGTCATACCTTCAATACCTGCCTCAACCAGTGCATCTTTTACATCTTCAAGTTTAAATGGCTTGATAATTGCTTCAATTTTTTTCATACTTATTCCTTTATGTAACTCTCACTACCATGCTCTGCATGGAAATGTACCCCGCAGGAAATGCCCTTAGGGTGTATATGAGAGTTTTATTTGTTATTATATATTACTTTTATAGATAAATTCTATTAAAGGTTAAAACCTTTTTCACCATGTACAGCTTCATCAAGACCTTTAAACTCTGTCTCTTCATCTACTCTTCCTCCACCTGTAAGGGCAGCAGCAATAAAGTAAACAATCGCAGTTACAACAGCACTATATACGATAGTTAATCCAATAGCTTGTAGTTGTGAAATTAGTTGAGCTCCCATACTGTAATCATCAGCCATTAAATATGGAGCAATGAAAATAGCAGTAGCAATACTACCCCAGATACCAACAACACCGTGTATCCAGAAAGCATCAAGAGAGTCATCTACTTTGAACATCTTTTTAAGTTTAGAAACTGCAAGAAATCCTAAGATACCACCAACAAGACCAATGATAAGTGCACCAGATACCCCAGCTGAACCAGAAGCAGGAGTAATAGCAACTAGACCAGCTACTGCACCAGAAGCACCACCAATAAGTGTTGTTTTTTTGTAAACAATTTGTTCTGCAATTAACCAACCAATCACACCAAGTGCAGCAGCAACATTTGTAATAAGGAATGCATTACCAGCAACACCATCAGCTGCTACTTCACTACCTGCATTAAATCCAAACCAACCAAACCATAGTAATGTAGCACCAAGAACTGAAAGTACAGGTGAGAAAGGTTTCATTGCAGATGTACCATATCCTTTTCTTTTACCAAGAAGCATTGCAACTACAAAACCAGCAACACCCGCATTGATGTGTACAACAGTACCACCAGCAAAGTCCATTTCACCAAAGTTTAGTGTCTCACCACCACCCCATGCCCAGTGTGTTATCGGTGCATATACTGCTAAGATCCAAAGTGCAACAAAGATTGTAAATGTTGAAAATTTAACTCTTTCAATCATTGAACCAGATGCAATAGCAACAGCAATAGCTGCAAATGTACCTTGGAATGCTACAAACAGAAGCTCAGGTATAGTTCCTGTAAGTGATTTATCTGTAATACCATCAAGCATGATTTTACCTGTACCAAAAAAGTCACCTGCACCAAATGCGATAGAGTAACCTGCTACAACCCATACCAGCGTACCTACTGCAAATGCAATAAGACTCATCCCCATTGTGTTAAGTACGTTCTTGCTTCTTGTCATACCACCATAAAATAGTGCTAAACCTGCAGGTGTCATAAGCATAACAAATGCTGTGGCTACAAGCATCCATGCTGTATCACCTGTGTTGAGTGTGTCTTCTGCCATTACGGCTACTGGCAAGATCATTGCCATGAGAGCTAAAAGTTTTAACTTCATTAATATTCCTTTAAAATAGTTTATAAGAAATAATAACATGAATTGTTTTTTTTTATAGAGTACGATTGATTAATTTTTAATCAATCATTAGTTTATTGAATATTATTGTATAAGTGGTATCTCTAGTTTAATGGTATGTTCTTTTAATTGTGAGCTAATATGTCCTTGACTTGCTAACATTTTGATTTCATCATCTGCATCATGATATCGACCATTAGCAGAAATGGAGAGTTGAACAATAGGCTCTTTTTTATCTGCTATTATAACATGTTCTCCTATGAGTAGTTTAAGTGTAATACCAATAGAGTCTGAAGCCCTAAATGTATCTAATGTTTTACGTAGTAGTTTAGAAAAGCTATTTTGGTCTATTTTAAAAGGGGGTAAGTCTTGGTCTGAAAGAAGCTGAAGAGGGTTAGAGTTTTTAGTTTTAAAAAGGGCGATGTTTGCTTCAAGCAATATGTTGATATCTGTCATTATTAGTTTATCTGTTTCCAAAGTAGAAGATGGTTTTGCTCGTGGTGAATTGTAAAAACGTATGGAAATTTGATCTTCATCTTCATAGCCTACTGTAATAGCGAAGAAGTTAAATGCATCATAATTTAAACAAAGTGTAGTAGTTTTGTATCCAAATGTATGTGGAGCATAGGCTAATGCTATATCATAAAGTTCTTGTTTGGTGACATATCCAAAAAGTATTTCAGCTACATTATTTAGGTAGAGTATTTTTCCTTCTGCATTAAAGAGGATAAAAGGACTATTATCCCACTCTACAAAAGCCTGAAAATTAATCGATGTTGTGTTCATGTATCTTCTTTCTAAGGGTATTTCTATTGATACCTAAAACTTGTGATAGTTGTAGTTGTGAACCATATTTTTTAAGACCGGCTTTAATTAAAGGCTTTTCATAAAGCCCTAAATGCTCTTTATATACGTTATTACCATCTAAATGTTTTAAAAGATAATGATAAATAGCCTGTTCAATATTATGCTCATCCATAGAGTGATTTATAAGATATTCATAAACAGATTTTTTAATCGTTTTATTATTTTCTTGCAAATTAATATGTATATCATTGAGTTCAATGGTTTGATCTTCTAAAATGAGGTTCGCTTTGGCTTCTTTGAGAAAAATATTTATCATATGTGCAACATCATCTGGACGCTCTTTTAAGGTAGGCATCATATAAATAAAGGCAAAAAGATTATCTATTGTTTGTTTGTTACCTACATAATTTGCTGTAGCGATAATACGTTTATTATCTAAATTCAGTGACTCTTGGTTGCTAAGTTTTTCAAAGTCTGTAATAATTAACTCATCATACTCTTCTAAAGTCTTCTCTACTTTTTCTTGCTGTAAACCAGAAACCATGGGAGTATTAGGGAAAAGCGAACGTGCTAATGTCTTTTTCCCTGTATTTGGCTCTCCTACAATAATAGATGAGACAAAAAGAGTTTTAGTAAGGTTAAACCCTTTAATGATATTTTGAACGGTATTTGAAGTGGTGAAAAACGATTCCATAATTTTCTTTTCTTTGATTAGTAATTAATCATAACATATATTTCTAAAAATTTATAGTATCATTATAAATTAAATTAAAAAAAGAGTAAATATGACACTAGAAGAACTACAAACAATAATTAAAGAAGAGGTAGGAGTACTCCTGTATTTTTCTGGCGAAAATTGTAATGTATGCCATGCATTAAGACCTAAATTTAATGAACTTTTTGATACAAAATTTCCACAACTTAAGCAAATCTATCTTGATGCACATGAGTATGCAGAAATTTCTGCTCATTATCGTGTCTTTTCAGTACCTACGATGATAGTCTTTATGGATGGAAGAGAGTTTAGCAGAGAGGGACGTTCTGTAAGTTTGCATCTCTTAGCTCAAAAGTTAGAACGACCGTATGGAATGATGATTGAGTAAATTTATCACAAATAAGTTAACTACTTTTTTGTAACGATAGAGATGTTTTCAAAACTTTTTGCTTTTAGAATATCTATAATATTTACAAAGTGCTGAAACTCTGAACTATTATCCATGTGTAGTGAAACATGGTCCTCTTTAGGGTCAAGTTTCATAAGGTTTTTCTCGATAATCTCAAGTAACATAATCTCTGTACCATAGGAGTAAACACCCTCTTTAGTAATAGCAATTTGTATATTTTTTTTATCTTCTTTCTTTTTGGTACTTGCACTTGGTAGGTCAACTTTTATGGTTTGATTGGTTACAAAAGTAGCAGTAGCTAGTACAATAACCAGTAAAACTAGCACAATGTCGATAAATGGTACCACATTCATCTTGTCAAAACGTTCACGTCTCATGATGCTTTTTCATCCTGTGCTATTTCCCATTTAGCTAAGAGTATATCTACCTTAACAAGAAGAGCATTATAAATAACTGTCGCAGGTATGGCAACAAACAGACCAGCTGCGGTAGCTTTGAGTGCTAAGGCTAAGTGTTTCATCACTTCACCAGGATTGATAGTATCTTGTTGGTCTCCAATAATATAAAAAGTAATAATAATAGCAAGTACTGTACCAAGCAGACCTATGTAAGGAGCATTAGAACCTATAGAAGCGATGGTTGCTAAACGTTTTGAAATGTCAAGTTCTAATGCAGTTTTATTTGAGTAGTCTGAAAGTTTTAATCCTCTGTAAAAAAGTATTCTCTCTATGGCAAATACGAAAGTAATGAAACTTAGAAAAATCAATAACCCAATAATTCCATAATCAATAAGGTCTTTTATCTGTTCTATTGGCACTGTATGGTCCTTGTTTTTTAATTTTGCATTATATTAAAAGTAAGTTAAGAAGTGGTTAAGTGACCATTAGTATAATAAATTAAAGTTAAATTACACAAAGGAATCACCATGTTTAAGTACTTTATTTTAGCTATTACTCTTTTTAGCTCCATCCTTTTTGCCCAACTTCCTACACTCAAAGTTGCAGATAAAAGTCTCAAAATATCAAATATGAAAGTTGATATTGAGATAGTGGGGAGTATCGCTACGACTACTTTTGATATAACTTACTACAACCCATATAAGCGTGATTTGACAGGGGAGTTCTCTATGCCTATGAATGAGGGGCAGGAGATAAGCCGTTATGCTTTGATGGTGGGTGATAAGCTTCGTGAGGGGGTTGTCGTCCAAAAGGTCAAAGCTAGACAAGCTTTTGAGGCAGTAGTCGCTCAAAAGATAGATCCAGGCATTATCAATATCACAAAAGGCAACTACTTTAAGACCAAAATCTATCCTATACCAGCCAAAGGGCATAAACGAGTAGTGATTGCTCTAACTGAGACTTTACAAGATGATCACTATATCCTCCCTATACAAAACCAAAAACCTATAGATAAATTTAGCCTAGATATAAAGATACTAAAAGGCAATTCTACAGAGCAAAATATACTCTCCGAGTTCAATACCATTAATATCACCCAAGATAATCAAGCTTATATGATGCACTTTAACAAAGAGAACTTTTCACTCAAAAAGCCTATTAAATTTGCTCTGCCTAAGCTTGACAAAACAGACCATCAACTCTTTACGGAGACTATAGGTGGTAAAACATACTTTTATCTAAATGTCAAAACACCTGATTTGCAAAAGATGAGAAAGAAGCTTCCTAAAAAGATAACTATCTATTGGGATAACTCTTTTTCTGCAAGTAGTAGAGATAGAGCTAAAGAGCTAGAGCTACTAGAGAGTTACCTCAAAGCGATAGATGGAGTCAAAAAAGTCTCACTAGTAGCATTCAACTATCGTATGCTTCCTGCCAAGCAGTTTAGTGTGGGTAGTGATGTCTCCAAGCTCATCAACTATATAAAGTCACTCAAAAATGATGGTGGTACGACTCTTGCTAGACTTAAGTTTGATGCTAAGAGTGACGAGATACTGCTCTTTTCTGACGCGATTAATACTATAGGGGGTGAGAGTGTTTCTATCAGTAAAAAGCCTATCTATACTATCTCTTCATCTGCGGGTAGCAACTATGCTTTTCTCAAAAAATTAGCATCTCAAAGTAATGGAGAGTTTATAAATTTAGATAGGCTATCTACAAAAAAGGCACTAGAGGTACTGTTAAGTGATGAAGAGAAGTTTTTATCTTGCAAATATAACAAATCAACTATAGCAGAGGTTTACCCCAATACTCCTATGCGTGTGGGGAAGTTCTTGCAGATTACGGGAGTCCTCAAATCTTCACAAGGAAAACTCACACTCAACTATGGAAGCAAAAAAGGGATAACAGCCAAACAAACCTATACTATAGAAAAAAAGAGCAGTAGCCCAATAGCTCGTATATGGGCTAGTAAAAAGATAGAAGTTTTATCATGGAATGAAGCCAAAAATAGCAAAACGATAGAGGTATTGAGTAAAAAATATAGTATCTTGACAAAAAATACTGCCTTTATAGTCCTAGACAGAGTTGAAGACTATGTAACACACTGTATCACCCCTCCAAAAGAGCTACGCAAAGCCTACGATACTCTCATAGCAGAACAAAAAAAGCTCTCCAAAGAGAAACTCCAAACTGTACATCAAAGAAATCTAGAGAGGATAACTCAACTCAAAGAGTGGTATAAAAATCCTCCTAAAATAGAGGAGTATAATGCACCTGAACCTATTGAGGAGGAAAATGGAATAGGTGGTGATATTGCTCCTATGGTTATAGCAGAGCCCAGTGTAGAGTCTTCACAAAGAAGAGTTAGAAGTACAAGTAAAGCAAAAAAAGAAACCCATAAAAAAGCAGCTGCCTCCATCAAAATTCTAGCATGGCTTCCTGATGCTCCTTATATGAAAAAGCTACGCAAAATTTCCACAAAAGAGTTTGATAAACACTACTATACCTTCAAAAAAGAGAACCGTAACCGTCCTGCATTTTACATTGAAGTCTCTGACTACCTCTTCAAAAAAGGACTACACAAAAAAGCTGTGAGAGTCCTCACCAATACCATCGAACTTGACCTTGAAAATCCAGAACTTCTCAAGGTAGTTGCAAAACGCCTAATGGATGAAAAAGAGTACACAATGGCAATAATGGTCTACAAAGAGATAAGAGCACTGCGTCCCAAAGAGCCACAGTCCCACCGTGATCTTGCCATCGCTTATGTAAACAAAAAGCAGTACCAAAAGGCTCTTGATATTTATACCTTTATACTCTCCAAGGAGTGGGATAGATTTGATGATATAAAAGATACTATATTTAATGAGTACAATGCTCTTATCGCCAAGCATCGCAAACAACTTAATCTCAAAAAAGTAAAAAAAGATTATATTTTCAGTATGCCTCTGGATGTGCGTATTACGGTGAGCTGGAGTAGTAACCAAAATGATATAGACCTATGGGTAGTAGACCCTAATGGTGAAAAGTGCTACTATTCTCATAAAAATACCAAAGCAGGTGGCAAAATTAGTCAAGACTTTACTCGTGGCTATGGACCAGAAGAGTACAGCATCAAAAAAGCTCCTAGAGGACTATACACAGTCTATCTGCATTACTTTAGCGAATCACGCCAAAGCATCACAGGACCTGTAACTATACATGCTACTCTAACTACTCATTATGGAACAAAACAAGAAAAATCAAAAAAGATAATGATACAGTTAGAAAAAGACAAAGATACGATGCAGATAGGGATATTGGAGTTTAGGTAGCTAGATTTTAAAATATAATAAAGGGGAAATAAGCATTTTCTCACTAAATATTATGTTAACCATTCAAGTTAAAAAGTGTTAAAAATCAATTTTAAGCTACCTAGCAAAGGATTTAAGAGGTTTTAGATATAATAGAGCCAATTTTTACAAAGGGAGTCTTAATGAGTGACTTGTCTGAAGAGAACCAAAATATTGAAGAGGTATTGATAGAAGATAGTATCAAGGGTAGTTATCTTGACTATTCGATGTCTGTTATCATCGGTAGAGCTCTACCCGATGCACGTGATGGTCTTAAACCCGTACATAGAAGAATCCTCTATGCGATGAATGACCTTCATCTCTCACATAGAAGTCCATATAAAAAGTCTGCACGTATCGTTGGTGATGTTATTGGTAAGTATCACCCACATGGTGATAACTCTGTCTATGATGCACTTGTACGTATGGCACAAGACTTTTCTATGCAAGCACCGCTTGTAGATGGTCAAGGAAACTTTGGTTCAGTTGATGGTGATAACGCAGCAGCCATGAGATATACTGAAGCACGTATGACAAAAATAGCAGAAGATTTACTCTTTGACTTAGAGAAAGATACAGTTGACTTTGTACCAAACTACGATGACTCCATGTCTGAGCCTGATGTACTTCCTGCACGTGTACCAAATCTGTTACTCAACGGTTCAAGCGGTATTGCAGTTGGTATGGCAACAAATATTCCTCCACATAGACTTGATGAACTGATAAAAGCATTAGTTCTACGTATAGATAATCCAGAGTCAACAGTTGAAGATATGATGAAGATTGTTCAGGGACCTGACTTTCCAACAGGTGGTATTATCTTTGGGCGTAAAGGTATCACGGATGCTTATGCTACAGGTCGTGGACGTATAAAGGTACGTGCTAAAACACACATAGAGCAAAAAGGAAATAGAGAGGTTATTGTTATAGATGAACTCCCTTTTCAAGTAAATAAGTCTAGACTTATTGAAAATATTGCACAACTTGTACGTGATAAACATATAGAGGGTATTTCTGAACTGCGTGATGAGTCAGACAGAGAAGGTATTCGCGTAGTCTTTGAACTTAAACGTGATGCGATGAGTGAGATAGTACTCAACAATCTTTTTAAGAGTACACAGATGCAGGTGACTTTTGGTATTATCATGTTAGCTATTGCAAACAAAGAACCTAAAGTATTTAAGCTTGTTGAACTTTTTGATCTCTTCTTGAACCATAGAAAAACAGTTGTTATTCGAAGAACTATTTTTGACCTTGAAAAAGCAAGAGCAAGAGCTCATATTTTAGAAGGTTTAAAAATTGCTATTGATAATATTGATGAAGTAATCAAAATTATTCGTGCCTCATCAGATGACGCAGAGGCTAGAGAAGGATTAATCAGTCGTTTTAAACTCTCAGAAATACAAGCCAAAGCAATCTTGGAGATGAGACTAGGTCGTCTTACAGGTCTTCAAATAGAGAAGATTGAGAGTGAATTGGCAGAGCTTCTTAAAGTGATTGCAGAACTTGAAGCAATTTTAAAGAGTGAAGATAAGATTAATGAGATTATTCGTGAAGAGCTTGTAGAGATAGGTGATAAATATACGACACCTCGTCGCACAGAGATTGTAGATGATTATGATGATATAGATATTGAAGACCTTATTCCTAATGAGCCAATGGTTGTAACGATTACGCACCGTGGGTACATTAAGCGTGTACCTGTGAAGCAGTATGAAAAACAGCATCGTGGTGGTAAAGGTAAGACAGCAGTTACTACGTATGATGATGACTTTATAGAGAGTTTCTTTACATCAAATACACACGATACACTCATGTTTGTAACTGACCGTGGACAGCTCTACTGGCTAAAAGTTTATCGTATTCCTGAAGGGTCCCGTACAGCTAAAGGTAAGGCAGTCGTAAATCTCATCAACTTTCAAAAAGATGAAAAAATTATGGCTATTATCCCGACAACAGACTTTAATGATGATAAAGGGCTTGTATTCTTTACGAAAAATGGTATCGTTAAGCGTACAAATCTTTCTGAATACTCAAACATTAGATCTAATGGTGTAAAAGCGATTAATTTGGATGATGAAGATGAGATTGTAGAAGCAAAGATTGTATTTACAGATACTAAATGGCTCTTCGTTGTAACTAAAAAAGGTTTATGTATTAGATTTAATATTGAAGATGCAAGAGAGATAGGTCGTGTAGCACGTGGTGTGACAGCGATTAAATTTAAAATTGAAGATGATTATGTTTGTGGTGCTATTACTATTCAAGATGAGGAAGATGAAATTTTAATGCTTTCTGAAAAAGGTCTTGGTAAACGTACCACTGCTTCAGAGTATCGTGAACAAAATCGTGCAGGAAAAGGTGTTATTTCTATGAAACTTACACCTAAAACAGGAGACGTTATTGGTGTTGTGGCTGTAGAAGAAGATAAAGACTTGATGTGTTTAACATCTGTGGGTAAAATGATACGTGTAGATATGGAAAGCATTCGTAAAGCAGGACGTAATACTTCTGGTGTAAAAGTGGTTACTGTAGAGAAAAAAGACATTGTTGTAAGTATGGCTAAATGTCAAAAAGAAGAGAAACCTGTAGAAAATACAGAAGAAACATTAGGATAGAAAAACGTGAAAAAATTTAACATAGCAGTAGTTGGTGCATCAGGTGCGGTAGGTGAAGAGCTTTTTAGAGTGTTAGAAGAGGTAGATTTTCCTATCGGAGAACTCTTAGCACTAGCAAGTGCAAAAAGTGTAGGTGAAGAGATAGAGTGTAAAGGTAAATCTTACAAAATAGAAGAGTTGACTGATGAGGTGTTTAAAGGTAGAGAGATAGATATTGCTTTCTTTTCAGCTGGTGGAAGTATCTCTGCACATTTTGCAAAATTTGCAGTTGAAGCTGGTGCAGTAGTGATAGATAACACTTCTCATTTTAGAATGGATCCAAAAGTACCTCTAGTAGTTCCTGAAGTGAACCCTGAAGATATTTACTTATGGGAAGATACAGGGATTATTGCTAATCCAAATTGTTCTACTATACAGATGGTACAACTTCTTAAACCCCTTCATGACCTTTATGGTATTAAAAGGGTAGATGTGAGTACTTACCAAGCAGTAAGTGGTGCAGGAAAAGCAGGAATGGAAGAGCTGGTAAAACAGATGCAAGACTTTTTTGCTTTTAAATTAAATGAATCAAAAGTTGAAGCATTTGCTCATCAGATAGCCCTTAATGTCATCCCACATATTGATGTGCCTCAAGAGAATGGATACACAAAAGAAGAGATGAAAATGGTCAATGAAACAGCTAAAATCATGGGTACTGATTTTGCTCTAAGTGCAACATGTGTGCGTGTGCCTGTACTGAGAAGTCACTCTGAATCTATTACGATTACTTTTGAAAATGATGTAAATATTAATGTAGATAAAGCAAGAGAAGTGTTGGCTAACTTTGAAAATGTTACCGTGATTGATAACATGGAGAAAAATGAATACCCTATGCCTATTATCTCAACTGATACAGATGAAACCTATGTAGGACGCATTAGAAAAGATCTGTTCGCAGACAATATTTTACACCTTTGGGGTGTAGCAGACCAGGTAAGAGTAGGGGCTGCAACCAATGCAGTGAGAATTGCACAAAAGTGGATTAAATTAGAGGAGAATGCATAATGTTAGAGAAATTGTTTGAAGGTTTGATTTGGAATAGCCGTTTTGTGGTTATTTTAGCGGTAATATTTGGTTTATTGGGTGCAATTATACTTTTTGTGGTAGCTTCTATTGATATATGGAATGTAGCTGTGGTGACATTTCAAGTCGTTACACATATCATTCCTCACCCTGAGCATTTTCATGAAGACATTGTTGCAGGTATTATTGGTGCAGTTGACTTGTACCTTATTGCTGTTGTTATGTTTATCTTCTCTTTTGGTTTGTATGAACTTTTCATCTCAGACATTGAAGCAGCAGAAGGTAAAAATGGGTCTAAACTACTAGCAATTCACTCTCTTGACCAACTCAAAGACAAAATTGCTAAAGTTATTGTGATGGTTTTAGTTGTAAACTTTTTTCAAAGAATTTTACATACAAACTTTACAACACCCTTAGAGATGTTGTATTTAGCACTTTCTATTACAGCATTGTCTGTAGGATTATATTTTTTAGGTAAGGTAGGTAAATAATGAGTAAGATTTTTGTAGATGCATGTTTAGGTAAAGAGACATCATACACACCAGTTTGGATGATGAGACAAGCAGGTCGTTACCTGCCAGAGTATATGGCTGTTCGTGCTGAGGCAGGAAATTTTCTTAATCTTTGTCATAATCCTGAAAAAGCAGCAGAGGTAACTATCCAACCACTTGACATTGTGGGTGTTGATGCGGCTATTTTGTTTTCAGATATTTTAGTGATACCAGATGAGATGGGTATGGACTTATCTTTTGTAAAAGGTGAAGGACCAAAGTTCTCTGACCCTCTTGAGACACAAGAAGATTTAGACAGACTCATCGGAGGTGATGAAGCTGCATCTAAATTAACATATGTTTTTGAGACAATTGAACTTCTTAGAAAACAGCTTGATGAGCGTGGTGATGAGATAGCCCTTATTGGTTTTACAGGAGCTCCATGGACACTTGCTACATACATGATAGAGGGACAAGGAACAAAGACTTATAACATTTGTAAAAAGATGATGTACTCTAACCCTGAACTTCTACACAATATACTTGCAAAAGTAACAGAGGTAGTAAAACTCTACATGGAAAAGCAGATAGAAGCGGGCATAGATGTAGTACAAATATTTGACTCATGGGCAGCAGCCATAGAGCCAGGCTTGTACAATGAGTTTTCATGGAAATACATGGTAGAGATAGCAGACTATCTTAAGTCTAAATACCCTAATGTACCAATTATTATGTTCCCTAAGGGAGTATCTGCTTTCATTGAAAGAGGATTAGTATATGGTAACTTTGATGTATTTGGTGTAGATTGGGGAACTCCAATGGCTATGGCTAAAGAGAAACTTGGTGACAAGTATGTTCTTCAAGGAAACATGGAGCCTTGTAGACTATACTCTAAAGAAGAGACTACAAAATGTGTAGAAGCCATTCAAGAAGTAATGGGTACAAAAAGACACATCTTCAACCTAGGACACGGAATTCTCCCAGATGTTCCTGTAGAAAACGCTATACACTTTGTAAGCGAATGTCAAAGAGTATCTAAAAAATAATGAATATTATTTTTGGTCCAATACACTCCCGAAGATTTGGGAAGTCTTTGGGGGTGGATTTGAGTCCTTCTTTGAAGCAGTGTAATTTTGACTGTCTCTATTGTGAGCTTGACCCTGCGAAGACTGTGGGGGAGTATGCAGATGTTTTGTCCGTTGGGGTGATTGTTGAGGCGATTAAAAAGGCACTAACTGAACATAAAGATATTGATGTATTGACGATTACTGCCAATGGAGAGCCAACGCTTTACCCTTATTTATCGGAGTTGATGGATGAGATAAATCGCTTTAAGGGTGAGACTAAGACACTCATTTTATCTAATGCTGGGCTTATTCACAAGGCTAAGGTACAAGAGGCATTAATAAAGTTTGATGAAGTTAAACTCTCTTTAGATTGTGCTTCACAAAAGTGTTTACAAAAGCTTGACCGTTCTCATGAGGGTATAGAAGCTTTAGAGATAATGTCTGGAATGTTGGCATTTAAAGCAGAGTATACTAAGCCTTTGATTATCGAAATACTGATTGTGAAGAACCTGAATGATAATAAAGAAGAGATAGTAAAACTCAATAAGTTCCTTTTAGAGCTACAACCTACACGTATAGACATAGGAACGATAGATAGACCTCCTGCATTTGATGTAAAACCTGTAAGTTATGAAGAGTTACTGCGCATTAGCCACCTTTTTGACTCTACGTTACCAGTATATATAGCGTCACGTAAGAAATCTGATATATCTGCTTCTAGTTACTCTTATGAAGAGATACTAGATACCTTGCTTAAGCGTCCATTAACTCAAGATGATATAGAAGCTCTTTTTGATGAAGAGAGTCAAAAAAGAGTAGAAAATCTTTTGCATAAACAAAAAATAAAGATTATAGAGACAAATGGTGTAGAATTTTATAAAAAGCTGTAAAAATCATTGACTTTAAAGCAAAATTTATCTATAATCCTCTCCACAAAACTTTGATTGTTCCGGCATAGCTCAGCGGTAGAGTAGATGACTGTTAATCATTTGGTCCGAGGTTCGAATCCTCGTGCCGGAGCCACTTCTTTTTTGTAAACACGAAACGACTTAAGCAGTCAGCTTATGTAAATTATTACATTTGTAAAAGCTTTCTTTATAATTGTTCCGGCATAGCTCAGCGGTAGAGTAGATGACTGTTAATCATTTGGTCCGAGGTTCGAATCCTCGTGCCGGAGCCACAATATATAAATTTAATACGACTTAAGCAGTCGGCTCATGTAACTTATTACATTTGCAAAAGCTTTCTTTTAATTGTTCCGGCATAGCTCAGCGGTAGAGTAGATGACTGTTAATCATTTGGTCCGAGGTTCGAATCCTCGTGCCGGAGCCACAAAATTACAAATCTTAATTAAATTCTTCAAATTATCCTTACATCAATAATGCTATAATTTATATAAATATCATATACTAAAAAAGGTAATTCATGAAACTAAAGTTTAACACTATATTAGTAAGCTTGCTACTTCTCACAAATTTAGTATTTGCTGATGCTGATGGTCCTGACTATTTTAAAATAACAGGTGTGGCTAATGATGATGTATTAAATATACGTACAGATGCAAATGCAAGAGCAACTAAAATAGGAGAAATTCCTGCTGGAGCTAGATGTGTAAAAAACCTAGGTTGTACAGGAGGTTTGACTATGATTGAATATACTGAACTCTCTGCCGAAGAGAAAAAAGCAATTTTAAGAAAGCGTCCAAGGTGGTGTCATATTGAATATGATGGAAAAAGAGGTTGGGTTTCTGCACGTTATTTAAATGAAAGTAGTTGTGCGAAAGCTTATCAATAGTAAATTTCAATCTTTTTTAAAAAACCCTTGACACAAAGAGATTTAGGTGCTATAATGCCGTCCACATAAGCATAAAAACTTATGAGTGTTGGGGTATCGCCAAGCGGTAAGGCACCAGTTTTTGGTACTGGTATTCGGGGGTTCGAATCCCTCTACCCCATCCATAGAGTTAAGTATTTTCAAATAAATAATAAACTTATTAAGTATTCCTGTCGCGGGATAGAGCAGTTTGGTAGCTCGTCGGGCTCATAACCCGAAGGTCGGTGGTTCAAATCCGCCTCCCGCAACCAATTTATTA